>CAMJFD010000194.1 GCA_946404845.1 uncultured Butyrivibrio sp.
TTATCATATGCTCGAAGAGAGAGGGTCAGATCTGTCTGCAGGTGAGAGGCAGCTGATCAGTTTTGCCAGAATAGTTTTAAAAAATCCATCTGTTATTATTATGGACGAGGCTACAAGCGCTGTTGATACCGAAACAGAAATGATTATTCAACAGGCTCTGGATGAGATTACAAAAGATAAGACTACATTTATAGTGGCGCATAGATTATCTACTATAAAAAATGCTGATGAAATTCTCTATATTGAGAATAAGGGTATTATGGAATCAGGTAAGCATGAAGACCTTATTAGGAAGAAGGGCTACTATTACGAACTGGCAAGTATTTAAAGAGGATTTATATTGATATGAAAGCTTATTATCACTTTCCGGGGTTATTTGAATTTTATGAATTATATAAGGCTTTTTTGCCATTATTCTATGAGCATAGAGAGTATTTCTATGACTGGTGTGAAATAGGTTCTATATATGGCGCTCCTGCAGATTGTATCTGGGGCGGAGGACGTGTGGGTTTTGGAGATGCAGATCCGGAAGATGTTGCCGCACTTATGAGTAAGTATCATATATCTTCTAGACTTACATTTAGTAATTCAATGCTTAGAGAAGAGCATCTAGGTGATGGCAATTGCAATTATCTCTGCAAGTTATTTGAAAAAGGCGGATATAAGGTTAAAAATGGAATTATTAT
Organism: uncultured Butyrivibrio sp.; assembly: GCA_946404845.1. Classification (GTDB taxonomy): domain Bacteria; phylum Bacillota; class Clostridia; order Lachnospirales; family Lachnospiraceae; genus Butyrivibrio. The sequence goes on from CAMJFD010000194.1 coordinate 687, forward strand.
ACATTCTGACCTTCTGCTTACATATCTTAAGGAAAATTATCCTGACTTCTACTTCATTTCATCTACGACTAAGGTTATAACTGATTTTGATAAGCTCATAGATGAATTAAATCGGGAGGAATTCAGTTATGTCGTTCCGGATTTCAGACTCAATAAGTCTTATGACAGATTAAGACTTCTGTCTGATGCGCAAAAGGACAAGGTAGAGTTTCTGTGCAATGAATGTTGCTATTATGGCTGCAACGAGAGAAAAGAGTGTTATGAAAACGTTAGCCGTAAGAGCCTTGGAGAGGATTGTGAGGACCATATATGTCATTCACCAAATGCAAATATGGGCTACAGATTCTCAGAAGCTATGAAGAATCCTGGATTTATTGGAATAGAGGATATTCAGAAGGTGTATATGCCAATGGGATTTACCAATTTCAAGATAGAAGGGCGTAGTCTTGGTAGCGCGATTATTCTTGAATTTTTGCTATATTATATGACGCGTCCTGAGTATCAGCTACGAGTTCGAGAAGAAATATATCTGGACAGTATGCTGGATTTATTTTGATTCGGGGTTATAGGTAAAAGTTATTGCCAATAATAAAAACAAACGATTTTTCAAATCCATATTCAGATGTTAGGATTAGCTTATCAACAAGAGATGATCATCATACAAATAAGACAGACAAAAGATATAGCAAAAGCAAAGGAGAAACTAATATGAGTGAATATAGATTTGAGACATTACAGTTACACGTTGGACAGGAACAGGCAGACCCAGCTACAGATTCAAGAGCTGTTCCTATTTATCAGACTACATCTTATGTATTCCATAACAGCCAGCATGCTGCTGATAGATTTGGACTAGCTGATGCAGGTAATATATACGGAAGACTTACAAATTCAACACAGGATGTATTAGAAAAAAGACTTGCAGCGCTTGAAGGCGGAAGTGCAGCACTTGCTGTAGCATCTGGCTCAGCTGCTATTACATATACAATTGAAGCCCTTGCAGCAAACGGTGGACATATAGTTGCTCAGAAGACTATATATGGAGGCAGCTTCAATCTTCTTGAGCATACGCTTCCTCAGTATGGAATTACTACTACATTTGTTGATGCTCACAATCTTGAAGAAGTAGAATCTGCAATACAGGATGATACAAGAGCTATTTATCTTGAAACACTTGGTAATCCTAACAGCGATATTCCAGATATAGATGCAATTGCTGAGATTGCTCATAAGCATGGTATTCCAGTAGTTGTAGATAATACATTTGGAACACCATATTTGATAAGACCAATTGAACATGGCGCTGATATCGTTGTTCATTCTGCTACTAAATTTATTGGAGGACATGGAACAACTCTTGGCGGAATAATAGTAGAATCAGGTAAGTTCAACTGGAAGGAAAGTGGTAAATATTCTAATATAGCTGATCCTAATCCAAGTTATCATGGAATATCATTTTATGATGCAGTAGGACCTGCAGCTTTTGTAACATATATAAGAGCAATTCTGTTAAGAGATACGGGATCTACTATTTCTCCATTTAATGCTTTCCTATTATTACAGGGAGTAGAAACACTGTCACTTAGACTTGACAGACATGCTGAGAATACTAAGAAAGTAGTAGAATACTTGAGTAATCATCCTTTGGTAGAAAAGGTTAATCATCCATCACTCAAGGATCACCCAGATCATGAATTATACGAGAAATATTTCCCTAACGGAGGAGCTTCAATTTTTACCTTTGAAATAAAAGGCGGCAAAGAGGAAGCATGGAAGTTTATTGATAATCTTGAGATATTCTCATTACTTGCTAATGTTGCAGATGTTAAGAGCCTGGTTATCCATCCTGCATCTACTACACATTCACAGCTCTCAGAAGAGGAACTTCTTGATCAGGGTATCAAGCAGAACACAATTCGTTTATCTATAGGAACAGAGCATATTGATGATATCATTGCAGATCTTGAGAAGGGATTTGCTGCAGTTAAATAAAAAATGCATATACTAAGACCAGCTGGAAAATGCTATGTACCCTCTGTACATATCATACACAGCTGGTCTTTTATTTTGCTTTTTTTACTGTAATAGACCTTTCATTTGGGGATATTAACAATTTAGATTTTTTATTAGATGTGGTTTAATAACAGTGTTGCATTTTTTTAATTAAATGCAATTAGAGCGGGAGAGAAAGGAAAAAAGTTATGCAAAATTATGAGAATGATTTACTTGAACGTATTACTGAAATAGAAAATAGTAATACGAGAAGCGGTCAGATGACTAAGGGGGACTATATCGTAGCAGGGATTATTACATTAGTCTGTCTAATAATTGTGATAGGTGGTGCTTACATTGGATAGTAGTTTGGAATTTACTAAGAATACAATTGATTCAGATATAGACAGAGAAGTTACTTGTGGAATTCTTCCGGTTAGAGAAAGCGAAAGACAGCTAAAGTTTATCGATGCACTTTTAATTCTATCAGGATATTGTATAGCTACATGGAGTTATACTCAGGGAGCATATTTGACTGGACTTGTAGGATTTAAGCAGCTTCTGATTACTTCTTTTGCAGGGGCACTTTTAATGCTTCTTATATATCAGCTACCTGTAATATTGTCGACAAGATTTGGCATAGATATTTGGATATGGCTAAGAGCAGTATTTGGAACAAGGGGAGTTAAGATAGTATCTTTTATAATAATTGTGGTTAACTTCCCGTGGTATGCAGTTTGTTGTGAATTATTTGCTTCATCCATGACGAATTTGTTCAGTGTTTTTGGTATAGCATTACCTTCGTGGACATTTCTGGGACTAAAGTTATTATGTGTTGGCATTGGAACAGCTCTTGCATGGAAGGGGGTAAAAACGATAACTAGTACCACCAGGATACTGGTACCTCTACTTCTTGCTGTTGGAGCTTTTGTAGTTTGGGTTGCATTTAGATCGGTTTCTGTGTGGGACATATTATCATATATGCCAGCCGATACAGGAATGCCAGCTTCTACAGCATATATTCTGGCAGTAGAGGCTAATTTTGCCTTTGTAATTACACTTGTTGGTGGAATGGCAGAAGTACCAAGATTGTGTAAGAGTGAGCGTAGTGCGTACTATGCAGGTGTTCTTGGGCAGGGGCTTGCAGGTTCGTTCTTTGTAGTTGTAGGTGCAGTAATGGTTATCTCTATGAGAATTGTTACTGGAGTAGAGACTACAGACCCTACAGAGATGCTTTCAACACTTGCATCACCTGTAGTTGCACTTGCATCACTCTTATTGGTAGCCTTTGCCAATATTGGAACTCAGGCTGTTGGTTCTTATTTGTATGGAGTTATGCTGCGTTCTACATTTCCTAAGATCAGCTACCACGGACTTATTTCTATACTTGGATTATATGTGGCAGTTCTATGTGTATGGGGCAAGATAGTAGAGTATTTTGGAAGTTTTTTGACAATATCTGCATGTGTATATGCGCCGCTTGCGGCACTTTTATTTGCAGACTTTTTTATAGTACGCAGGCAGAAACTTGATTTTAGAAGTGCTTATGAGTTAAAAGGTCATAATGCCTATGAATATACAAAGGGATATAACATTATTGGTATTGCGTGTCTTGTTGTTGGATGCTGTATATCACTTCTCATATATAATCCTGTTACAGGTGAGATATATAATGATTTATTTTTTAAACTGACTCCTACAGGAGCGGCTTTTATTGGAACTTTGATATTATATGTTCTGATATCTTTATTACCAAATGTAAGGCGTTATATCAGAAAGGATATCAGTATTAATCCTAATACAGTTCCGTTTGACAGAAAGCGTACGCCTCCAAGACAGAGCCTTATACTACTGCCATTTATATGGCTTGCATGTTTTATAGCAACGCGTGGAACGGGGCTTAAGATTAAAAAGGTCAATATGGAAGGTTTCAAAGGTCCTTTCCTGGTACTTGGAACCCATCAGTCATTTACTGATTTTATAGTTACGCCTCTGGCTCTTTTTCCTCATAGGGCTAATTACGTATCAGAGCTGGAAGGCTTTGAATATTATGGAGAGTGGATATATAGACGAATAGGATGTCTTGGAACCAGGAAGTTTGTGCCAGATATCCAGCTGGTAAGGAATATCAAAAAAGTCCTCGACAGAGGAGATTCCCTGGTGTTATATCCGGAAGCCAGATATGCCAATGTAGGTACGATGTCAAGGCTTGAAAAGTCGGTTGCCAAGATGGTCAAGATGTATAAGTATCCTGTCGTAGTACTGAATATGAATGGTAATTATTTGCAGTCTCCTATCTGGAATCTGACTAAGAGAAAAGAAGCAAGACTAAGTGCTACTCTTATAGGTGCATTAAAGCCTGAAGAAATCGAGAAGATGTCTATAGATGAGATCCATGAGAAATTATCAGATCTCTTAGAATATGATGAATATAAATATCAGAGAGAATCGGGAATTAAGATAACTTATCCTAAGAGAGCCGAGGGTCTTCACAAGCCGTTATATAAATGCATGAAATGCGGTTGTGAAACTAAGATGGCAAGTGAGGGAGACAAACTTTTTTGCCAGAATTGTAATGCCAGCTGGCATATGGACGAGACTGGAAGTCTTGTAGAATCAGAAAATGGAGCGGTTACATATATTCCTGACTGGTATGATTGGGAGAGAGAATGCGTTAACAAAGAGATAGCAGATGGCACTTATAATTTGTCTATAAAGGTTCAGATAGATGCTCTTCCTAACGCACATAATTTCATTGATTGTGGAATAGGTGATTTGACTCATAATATGGATGGATTTACTCTTAAATTCTATGATTATGAAAATAGCTTTGATAAAGGAATGAGCGAGAGATTTTTTAGTAATATCAGTATGCCTTCTGTACATACAGAATATGATTACCGCGGAAAAGGGGAGTGTATAACACTTTCAACGCTTGATAATACATATTTCCTGTTCCCTGCAGGCACAGAGGAGGAAAATTCGGGATTCCATTCTACCAAGATAATGTTTGCGACTGAAGGAATTGGCTGATAGATTATATTGGATTTATTTGATTATGGGCTGTAGCACTGTTTTAGTGTTACAGCCTTTTGGCATGCATTTAACAGACCAATCCGTCAGTCATTTATGGCTCTTATATTATAGACATAAGCATTAAAAAAAGGCTCAATCCTAATAGCACCCTTGAGTTATCCGGAAAAATCATAAATTATTTTATTCTCTTATATACCGGTATTACATCAAGTGGTGCATCTGCTGTAATTGTCTGTCC
>CAMJFD010000195.1 GCA_946404845.1 uncultured Butyrivibrio sp.
AGCAATTCGTATATCATAAGATGTCAAAAGGTACTTTTGACATCTACATCATATTATATTTTTATCATGTTCTGAGAGTGATAAGATATTTTATTTATATGATAATAACTATACGTTAAAAAGAATATATCATATAATGATTAAGTATCTTGTTTTCAAATATATGTAGAACAGAATGGTAACTATAGTAGTTTTAACCCAAAGAGATGGAGGGCGTTTTTTTATGGATAATTTTACTTTTTATTCACCAACCTTTTTTGCATTTGGTAAGGATACAGAAAATGACGCAGGTAAATATGTTAAAAAATTTGGTGGTACTAAGGTTCTGATACATTATGGCGGAGGAAGCGTTGTTAAATCAGGACTTCTTGATAGAGTACAGAAATCTCTTGATGCAGAAGGTATACCTTATGTACTACTTGGAGGTGTTAAGCCTAATCTTAGGAGCGGCCTTGTGTATGAAGGAATTGATCTGTGTAAAAAGGAAAATATAGATTTCGTACTGGCTGTTGGAGGCGGAAGTGTAATTGATTCTGCCAAGGCAATCGCGGCAGGTACAGTATATGATGGAGATTTCTGGGATTTCTATTCTGGAAAGTATATAGAAGAGGCACTTCCAATAGGTACAATTCTGACTATAGCTGCTGCAGGTAGTGAAGGAAGTCCTGATTCAGTTATTACCAAGGAAGAAGGAATGTTTAAGAGAGGTGCTACTGGTAATGCACTTAGACCTAAGTTCAGTATCCTGAATCCTGCTCTTACACAGACACTTCCTGCGTATCAGACAGCTGCAGGTATTACAGATATTCTAGCTCATCTGCATGAGAGATATCTTACTAATACCAAGGAAGTAGAAGTTACTGACAGAATGATCGAAGGCCTTATGCTGGCAATGGTTCATGAAGGACCAAGAGTTATAGCAGATCCTAATAATTATGAAGCAAGAGCCAATATTATGTGGGCTGGAATGATGGCACATAATAATTCATGCGGAGTAGGACGTAGTCAGGACTGGAACAGTCATGATATTGAGCATGAACTGTCAGCACTTTATGACTGCGCACACGGCGCCGGCCTTGCTATTACTATGCCAGCAGTATTTAAATACGTTTACAAGCATGATGTGATGAGATTTGCCAAGCTTGCGGTACGTGTATGGGGCTGTCAGATGGATTTTGATAATCCTGAAGTAACAGCACTTGAGGGAATTAGCAGACTTGAGATATTCCTTAAGAGCATCGGTATGCCAAGTAGCTTTGCTGAAATAGGAGCCAAAGAGGAAGATATACCTACTCTTGTTAAGACTCTTTGCTACGGAAACGGCAGAAACGGTAAGCTAAACGGTTTTGTCTCTCTTGATGAAAAAGACTGCACTAATATTTACAAGATGATGGTATAAGGGAATATTTTTTCTAGAGAAGTAATGGGATGTAAAAAAGCTATTAAAATAGCAAATATTAATTTGGAGGGTTTACATGAGGGCACTATTTATTGGCGGTACAGGAACAATCAGCATGGGTATTGTGGAGAGACTTGCGGAAGATGCACAGTGGGAAGTGTATCTGTTAAACAGAGGAAACCGCGCAGCTGAGGTTCCGGATGGTATACACCAGATCGTTGCTGATATCAATGATGAGGCAACTGTTTCAGATATTATTAAGGACATGCATTTTGACGTTGTAAGCGAATTTATTGCTTTTGATGTTAGTGCGGTTGAAAGGGATTACAGATTATTTAAGGGTAAAACAGATCAGTATATATTTATCAGCTCTGCATCAGCATATCATAAGCCTGCAGCAAGCTATATAATTACTGAAGGTACAACACTTTCAAATCCTTACTGGGAATATTCAAGGAACAAAATTGCTTGCGAAGAGTTCCTGATGGACAAGTACAAATCAGAAGGATTTCCTGTAACAATCGTAAGACCAAGTCATACCTATGATAAGAGAAATGTACCACTTGGGGTTCATGGTAATAAAGGCTTCTATCAGGTAATTAAGAGAATGTTGGATGGAAAGCCAGTAATTATTCAGGGTGATGGTTCTTCTCTATGGGCACTTACATATAACAGTGATTTTGCTATAGGTTATACTGCCCTTATGGGAAATAGACATGCTATCGGAGAGGCATTCCAGATAACAGGAGATGAGATACTTACATGGAATCAGATATATCAGACAATAGCAGATGCACTTGGCGTTGAACTTAAGGCGGTTCACGTTGCATCAGATTTTCTAAGCGACGTGGGAGAATCTTACGGATATGATTTCAGAGGCGGAATCATAGGTGATAAGTCTGTTTCAGTAGTTTTTGACAATAGTAAGCTCAAGAGGCTTGCACCTCAGATGACCACTAATATTCCTTTCCATAAAGGAGTCAGACTTGCGCTTGACTATGTAATGTCCCATAAGGACTCTTATGAAGAGGATCCGGAGTTCGATGAATTCTGTGATAAGATAATTGATGCGCTTGATAAGGCAAAAGAGAGTGCGATGAAAAAATAAGTCTTTCTTTAATTCATTAAGTTTTTCTGCAAATATAAAATGCTGTGTTAAGTTTGAGCTATTTAAGAGCTGCCATTTTAGCTGATGAATCCATCATCACCTAAGTGGCAGCTTTTCTATATTATAAGAAAAACACTTTTTATAATAATATGATGTAAGGGTCAAAAGTAAATTTAAGTAATCTTGTAGAATTTGCTTAGAAAACGTTTTCCATTTTAGGTAAGTATGTCAATTGACGGTTTTACATATTGTACTTAAGATTAATATTATGTTATTGGTAACGTTACCGATAGTTTCCGGTAAAGGATGTACCGGATTAAATTTGCAGATGTGGCAATGATTCCAAGCGTTAATTAACTTATTACATAATGCATTTATTAAACGTGATATGAGTTTTTTGCCATATTTAGAAATGGAGGACATATGGGAGAACAGGTTGGAAAAAGGCTTACGTCATTATTATTAATCGCTGCAACAGTAATATTCATGCTGACTGGAATGATTAGTAATTGTACCGTGGTAAGAGCTGAGGGTGATGGAATTACAATTCGGCTTCACTATAACAGACCAGATGGTAAATATGATGGATGGGATGTGTGGATGTGGCCTGAAGGCGGTGAAGGAGCTGCCTATGAATTTACAGAAGTTGATGGTGAAATGGTTGCTACAGCAGTCATTGAACCAGGTTTTACATCAGTAGGCTTTATTGTAAGAACAGAAGATTGGGAGAAAGATGTGAATAAAGATCAGTTTATTGATATTTCAGAGATGGTTTCTGGTTCAGTTGATATCATGGTTGAATCAGGCGTAGAAGGATATACCAAAGAATACGGAGAAGACGCGGTAACAGGAACCAAATTAAAAAGTGCTATATATAACGGAGATGGTACTATAACTGCACAGTTTACAGGCGAAGTTTCTAAGGAGCAGGAGGAAAGCCTTAACGTCAGAAGTAAATACGAGAACCTTGATGTTGCTTCTTTTGCAGCGCAGGAAGATGGTGAAGAGTTTGAATACCTTATAACAATGGAACAGGAGATGGACTTTGCTCGTAGCTATTATATTGACTTTGATGGAACAACATACAATGTAAATATGCCAATAATATACTCAACTGAAGAGTTTGAGAATTTATATACATATGAAGGTGATGATCTTGGGGCTACATATACAAGTGAGTCTACAGCATTTAGAGTATGGGCACCAACAGCAGATAAGGTTATGCTGAATCTGTATGAATCAGGTGACAGTTGGGAAGATGATCTTATAGATTCATATGAAATGGTCAAAGATGTTAATGGAACATGGCTCTATACCAAGCAAGGGGACTTAAGTGGTATCTACTATACATATTCAGTTGTTGTAGATGGTGTTACATCAGAAGCCTGCGATCCATATGCGCGTACTACTGGATTTAATGGCAAAAGAGCTATGGTAATTGACCTTGATACTACAGATCCAGAAGGATGGGATACTGATACAAATCCTCATGCTGGCGAATCAATTACTGATGCAGTTATCTATGAGCTGCATATGAGAGATTTATCTACAGATGAGAGTTCTGGTATAACAAATGTTGGTAAGTTTCTTGAGTTTACAGAAAACGGAACTACTACGGAATCTGGTATTGCTACAGGTATTGATCATATCGTAGATATGGGAATTACACATGTGCAGATACTTCCAATGTATGATTTTGGTTCAGTTGATGAAACTCATACATACTCTAATCTGTATAACTGGGGCTATGATCCTGTAAATTACAATGTTCCAGAGGGCTCATATTCTACAGATGCTGGAAACGGTGCCGTCAGAGTAAATGAAGCCAAGCAGATGGTCAAGGCATTACATGACAATGGACTTAGCGTTGTTATGGACGTTGTTTACAACCATGTTTACAGTGCTTCAGATTTTTGCTTTAACAAAATAGTTCCTGGTTATTTTAGCAGAATAAATGATGACGGAACTTATGAAAATGGTTCTGGATGCGGTAATGATACAGCATCAGAAAGAACTATGGTACAGAAATATATAGTAGATTCTGTATGCTACTGGGCAGATGAATATCATATTGACGGATTTAGATTTGACCTTGTAGGACTTATTGATACAGAAACTGTAAATAAAATAGTTGAAGAAGTACATAAGACTCATCCAGATGTTATTTTTTACGGTGAGGGCTGGAGCCTTGATACAACACCTACCAAGGAAGGATATGAACTTGCAACTCAGAAGAATTCAAGTCTTACACCTGACTTTGGATACTTCAATGACACTATTAGAGATGCCATAAAAGGTCATGTATTTAATACAGATGAAGTTGGCTATGCATCTGGTGCTACTAATCAGACAGATACTATTATTAATTCATTCATGGCACGTCAGACATGGTGCACAGATCCTACTCAGATCATCAACTATGTTTCATGCCATGATAATCTCACACTGTTTGACCGACTTGCCACGTCAAGAGAAGATGCTTCTTTTGAAGAACTTGTTAAGATGAATAATCTAAGTGCTGCAATCTATCTGACATCTGAAGGTGTTCCTCTTATGCAGGCAGGCGAGGAAATTCTTAAGAGTAAGGTCAAGGAAGATGGTTCATTTGATGACAACAGCTATGCATCTGGTGATGATATTAATGCAATCAAATGGAGCACACTTGATGATGAATCTTACATGAATACTTACAATTACTATAAAGGTCTTATTGCATTTAGAAAGGCTCATTCGGTTCTCAGATTAACCGATTCAAGTGAGATTACTGCTGCAGTTACATCAGTAGATGGCCTTGATAAAAACGTTGTTGCCTTTGACATAAATGGCGAAGGGGTTGAAGGCGAGACAGCAAGTGAGATGTACGTAATCTTTAATCCAAATGAAACAGAGACAGCAGTTGTGCTTCCAGATGGTAACTGGAATGTATATGTAAATGGAGACACAGCAGGAACAACTCCTATATCAACAATAACAAGTGGAAAGGCTCTTGTATCACCTATTTCTGCAATGATTTTGATAAAAGAAGATGTTGCAGTAGATAACAGTGATGAAGCTATAAGCACAGCTGATGCATCAAAGTCAGATGCTGGAAATGCAAAGACTGCTGAATCAGAAGATAATGGCGAATCTTCTGAAAAGGAGTCAGAGAATGGTTTAATAAATATGTTAAAGAACCAGCTCCCTCTTATAGGCGGAGTTGTTATTGTTGTAGCAGTTGTAATAGCAGCAGTCATCGCTTTTTGTAAGAAAAAGAAATAATAAATAGTCAGGGTTATTAAAAAATATATTATGGCGAATATGAATTCTGGAAGTCTTTAATAAAAAAGGCTTCCAGAATTTGTTTAATAGGAAATTGCTTTGCAAATTTCCTATTAAACAAAAAGCACTCCGTGCAGGATGCGCACTCGCGCGAA
>CAMJFD010000196.1 GCA_946404845.1 uncultured Butyrivibrio sp.
ATCTCTTTAAAATTGGTATCAAGACCAATACTGGTAAATGCAAGAACAAATGCCCAGTTCTTGTACTGATCAAGAACACTATTTATTGAAGCCACATTTTCACTACCAACAATAGGAAGGAAAATAAATGATGCTATAAGGGATGCTGCAAAAAATCCCAAAATGAACTTAGGAAGTCTATACCAGATTTCTGCTGCAGTTACATTTGTCTTACCTTCAGCTTTTTCTACTCTTGTTGAAAAGAATACAGCAACCGCAAATGCAATGAACCCGATTAGAATATTCTGTATAGATTTGACAAGAACTGCTGCAGTCTGAGCTGTTTGTCCAAGTGCAGTACCTGCAACTGTAACAGCACCTGTTGAATCAATAGTTCCACCTATAAGAGCTCCCCCCATAAGCTCTCCTAGTCCTACTGCTTTGATCAGTATTGGTTCAAAAACCATCATCAAAACTGTAAAAATAATAGAAATAGAAACTGCTAATGATAAATCTGTCTTCTTGGCTTTTGATGATGCCCCTGCTGCAATAGCTGCTGACGTTCCGCATACAGATGTTGCTGTTGCAAGTGTAATTACTAAAGGCTTATTATCAATTTTTAATACTCTTGTCCCAAAAAACCACATAAATATTATTACAATAGGTGTTACTATCCAAGCTATCCCAAGACCATATAAACCGAAATTAATTATATTGGAAAAAAGAACTGAAAATCCCATTATAACAAGTCCGGCTTTGATATAGTATTCTGTCTGAACAGCTACCTTTAGCCATTTGGGAACACCAACAGTATTAGATATTATAAGTCCTACAATTAGTGCCCAGAAAGCCCACTCCAAATATCTGTTTAATGTATATTCAGCTGATATAAATCTTACAAGTACAGCTAGTGCAAATAGAACTGCATATGCTGGAATATATTTTTTTACTGATTCCCCCTTTAGTTTTACTCCAATAGTAAAAAGAACCCCAGTGACAATAAATGTTCTAATTAAAGATATCCAAAATGTAGTAGTTCCTAGTTGCTCTAGTACACTAACTCCATTCCCCCAAGTTGTAAACTTTGTTGCACTAAAATCGAATGCCCCTGTAAGAACAGAAATAGAAGCCAGAGCAATTAAAATGGCTCCTATCCAAATAGTTAAATAATCTTCTTTTTTCCATAAGTCTGATATTTTAGACTTTGATACTGTTACTACTTCATCGTTTTCCAATGATCTTTTTTCTAATGCTACCTCTGACATTTTTCGTCCTCCTCTTTTACTATATTTCCTACCGGATTGATAGGATTATAGAACGTAAACTATGCAAAGTCAATATATCTGGTATTTCAATAAACTTATCTCTAGTTATAAGGAAAATATACAACAAAGAGTCACCTTGTGACTCTTTGCGCGCTGGTCATTAATACAGCTGCGCACCAGTCGCATCCATAGCGGAGCGTTTTTATTGAATAGGAAAGCAATTTCCTATTCAATAAAAAAGCTCTGTACATGTGTATGTACAGAGACCTTTAAACCCTTATATTTATTTTATAAAGCTTTGATTCTATCAACAGCAGCTACTGTATTTTCATAACTACCAAAAGCTGTTAATCTGAAGTAGTGCTCTCCGCTTGGTCCGAATCCTGAACCTGGAGTTCCTACAACATTAGCTTTTTCAAGAAGGAAATCAAAGAATTCCCAGCTAGTCATGTTATCTGGTGTACGCATCCAGATATAAGGAGCATTCTTACCACCTGAAACTGTGTATCCAGCATCTTTAAGACCGTTTAAAATATAATCGGCATTTTTCATATAATATGCAACCTGATTCTTGATCTGAGCCTTGCCTTCTTCTGTATATACTGCAGCACCTGCTCTCTGAATAATATATGGTGCTCCGTTATACTTAGTACCATGACGACGAGCCCAGAGACTGTGCACCTCTACATCTTTTACTCCATCATATGTATTGGCCTTAGTCTTAAGATCATGAGGAATTACTGTAGCACCAAGTCTTGTTCCTGTAAATCCAGCATTCTTAGAGAATGATCTAAGCTCGATTGCACAAGTACGTGCACCTTCACATTCAAAAATAGAATGTGGAACATCTTCTTCTGTAATATATGCTTCATAAGCAGCATCATATATGATAACTGCGCCAACTTTATTAGCATAATCAACCCATTCCTGAAGCTTATCCTTAGAAATAGTAGCACCAGTTGGATTATTAGGGAAACACAGGTATATAAGATCTGGTGTCTCTGATGGAAGTTCCGGAGCAAAACCATTATCTGCTGTACATGGCATATAAATTACATTACTCCAAACCTCTGTATCAAAATTATATGTACCTGTTCTACCAGCCATTACATTAGAATCAACATATACTGGATATACAGGATCACAAACAGCTATCTTACTGTTCTTGTCAAATATCTCCTGGATGTTGGCAGAATCACTCTTAGCACCATCTGATATAAAAATCTCATCAGCTGAAATATCACATCCACGCGCTTTAAAGTCATTATCAGCCATAGCATTTCTAAGGAAATCATAACCAAGATCTGGTGCATATCCATGGAAAGTCTCTGCTACAGCCATCTCATCTACTGCCTTGTGAAGAGCATCTATAACTGCTGGGCAAAGAGGCTGTGTAACATCTCCTATGCCAAGTCTTATAATCTCTTTATCTGGATTAGCTTCAGCAAATGCAGATACTTTTTTCGCTATATTAGAAAAAAGATAACTTCCTGGAAGCTTTAAATATTCTTCGTTTAACTTAAACATAATTGTTCTCCTTCCATTGTCTTTATCAATTTAATTAGATAAAGTGAACTTGGTCATTATACTATATACTTGTACGTTTGTATACAATTGTGTAAAATTTATTTACATTAGTAAATAAAAAAGAGCAGACTATTGCCATCAGTCAGGCGCCTTTGTCTGCTCTCAAATAATTTTAATTAAGGTCATTATTTATGTCAAGTAATTATAGATATGTTTAAACTTGATGTATATTAATAATGGATTCATATAATCACTAAATGCATCTAGATATGCCCTACATCCACCGCCAATCATGATTCTATTTATATCCGCATTATTAGTTAATATCTCTTCTGCTTTCATGTACCTACAATATAATGTTTTTAAAATAGGTCTATCTGGATCATCCTGTAAATGCTTTTTCAACAAGTCTATGTAACTTACCGCCCATAATCATCAACTTATCTTCTTTGCAACGATGAGATATCTGTGGATTGTACCTTCTACAAATCCATTCTTATCAATTTGTGTATTGAATCAATTCGTTCACTTCATGAACCCCATCTGCATCAATATCAAATACATACCATGCATTACCGCTGCCGCTTGCAGGAACTTCAAATGTGTCCACAAGAACGCTTCCCTTGTATACATTGACGGTTGCCCATGTGAGTACTATTCTGTACTGTCCTTCAGGAAGCACCAGTGAAATAGCCATTACTACAGGTTCTATTGATTCCTGCTCTACTGCGGTAACAGGCTCTTCAGAGAAAACTTCCGATAATTCTTACAATAAAAGCTAAGCCCCATGCTACAGAGCACTGCCATATAACCATGAATATCGCCCACTTTTTGCCCAGCTCTCTTTTAACTGTCGCAATAGCAGCAACGCATGGTGTATATAGAAGACTAAATATGAGAAGAGATGCTGCTGAAAGTGAAGTCATAGCTGTACTCACTCCGCCCTCGTTTCCATATAAAACTTCAAGTACTGATACCACACTCTCTTTTGCTATAAATCCACTTATCAGAGATGTTATAATACGCCAGTCACCAAGTCCAAGAGGTTTAAATATTGGTACAAGTATTCCTGATATGGCAGCAAGTATGCTCTCATGTGAATCACTGACCATATTCAAATGGAAATTGAAACTCTGCAAAAACCATACTACAATTGTAGCTATCAAAATAACTGAAAACGCTTTTTCCAGGAAATCCTTGGATTTTTGCCAGAGAAGCTGTATTACGTTCCTTGCGCTAGGCATACGATAATTTGGAAGTTCCATAACAAACGGTACTGCTTCACCTTTAAAGTATGTCTTTTTATATATAAAAGCCACAAATATACCCATGAAAATTCCTATAATGTAGAGGCCTGTCATTATAAACCCTCCCTTTCCAGGGAAAAATGCATTTACAAAAAAGGCATATATTGGTAGCTTTGCTGTACAACTCATAAAAGGTGTCAGCAAAATAGTCATCTTCCTGTCCCTTTCACTTGGAAGTGTTCTGGTCGACATAACTGCAGGTACTGTACATCCAAAGCCTATGAGCATTGGTACAATACTTCTACCGGACAAGCCTATTTTCCTTAATATCTTATCCATAAAAAATGCTACTCTTGCGATATAACCGCTGTCCTCCAAAATTGATAAAAAGAAGAACATAGTAACAATAATTGGAAGGAAGCTAAGAACACTACCAACTCCCTCAAATATACCATCAACAATAAGCCCTTTTAATACACCGCTAACACCCATAACTTCCATTCCGTGTGTGGCTGCATCTGTAAGCACCTCAATTCCCATGGCAAGAATATCCTGTAAAAAAGCTCCTACCACATTAAATGTGAGATAAAACACAAGCGCCATAACAGCTATAAATACTGGTATTGCAGTATATTTACCGGTTAATATTTCATCTATTTTTCTGCTTCGTGCATGCTCCTTGCTTTCAAGTGGTTTCTTAACACATTTCTCGCAGACCTTAAGGATAAACGCAAAACGCATATCAGCTATAGCTGCGCTTCTGTCTAGTCCTCTCTCTTTTTCCATCTGGACTGCTATATGCTCAAGTGTTTCTTTTTCATTCTGATCCAGTGACAGCTTGTCTATTATTAGATTATCCCCTTCTATACATTTGCAGGCTGCAAATCTTACAGGAATATCTTTCTTGGCTGCATGATCCTCTATCAGATGCATAACAGCATGAATACATCTGTGAACAGTTCCACTATGGTCATTAAGGTCGCAAAAATCCTGTATTAATGGCTTTTCCTGATTCTTAGCAATATGAATCGCATGCTCAACAAGTTCATCTATGCCTTCATTTTTGGCTGCTGATATTGGAACTACTGGGACACCCAACATAGCCTCCATGGCATTTATATCAACTGTTCCACCATTTCCAATCATCTCATCCATCATGTTAAGTGCAATTACAGTAGGAATACCAAGTTCCAGAAGCTGCATTGTCAGATACAGATTTCTCTCTATATTGGTTGTATCCACAATATTTATTATTGCTTCAGGTTTTTCTCTTAATACAAAATCTCTTGATACCAATTCTTCATTAGTATATGGTGACATTGAATATATTCCCGGAAGGTCTGTAATAACAGTATTTTCATGCCCTCTTATTGAACCATCCTTCCTATCAACAGTAACACCTGGAAAGTTGCCAACATGTTGCCTTGAACCTGTCAGCTGATTAAAAAGTGTGGTTTTTCCACTATTCTGATTTCCTACCAGGGCAAAACTAAGTCTTGTTCCCTCAGGAAGAGGATTGCCATCTCCCTTTTTATGAAACTTTCCACCTTCTCCAAATCCAGGATGACTTATATTTTCCATCTTTTTATTTAGAGTTTTTGTTTCTTTTACTGACTCTTTTGCTTCTATCTCTATCTTATCTGCATCATCAAGTCTGAGTGTCAATTCATAACCATGTATCATAAGCTCTAATGGGTCACCCATAGGTGCATATTTAACTACCCTTACCTCTGCACCAGGTATCATTCCCATATCCAGGAAATGCTGCCTGAGAGCTCCAGTTCCTCCTACTTTGGTTATTACACCAGATTTGCCTATTTCTAATTCTTTTAAAGTCATAATCTCCTCACAAATTAATT
>CAMJFD010000197.1 GCA_946404845.1 uncultured Butyrivibrio sp.
AATGGAATTAGTATTCCTATAATTACATTTATATCCATAATAGTATAATCTCCTTTACCCTCCTAATACATTAGCTTTAGTCGTTAGCTATTGCTAACATATTTTATATCACACAATTTTAAAAAAGTAAATAGATTGTATACAATTTATTATATATTTATAATTACTCTGCCGGTGGTTCTGTGTGTGATATCTTTAAAGAATTACTATTATCATCATAATACATTTCTGCTATATCTACTACTCTCTGTGTATTATTGTCATAAATTATCATACAAAAATCTGCGTTATTAGGAACATAGTCAACACTGTTTATAGCAATACTTATTTTGCCTTTACTTTCATTCGTAGCCCATGCATACAAATCTTCATCCCATATTCCAATGAGATCATCTGTTTCTATCTGTCCTTCATCACTCATTGTAATATTTTTTCCCTTATCACTAAATACTGCTACCATCTCAGTACCATTCTGCATAAGCTCTTCTGCATCAAATCCAAGATTACCAAAAGCATCTATAACTGTTTCTGCCGCGCTTACTCTATCACTTTCTTCAAGATCATCTAACAACTTTCCATCTGATGCAAAACATATGGTGACATCATTTAAAGGAAGTTCATTAATAGCTTTCAGATATTTATCAGCCTTTTTGATTCTGATTGTATTTCTGACCTGCATAAAGTCCTGATAGAATTCTTCCGAATTATCCCACTGGCTATCTGAAGTTCCTTCTATACCATAATCCTCAGATAGAACTTTTCCCATATATGAAGATAGTTTTTCTGCTCCCCATATATTGGCATGATAAATAGGGCTCTCCCATGGAAGCTCACATTCCAGCTTGTCATAGTTCTCCTGTAATGTGAAGTTATAATATCCAACTCCCATTTCGTTTATTTCATCCATCATTGAATTATATACAGAATCGTACATGAACTCGCCTGGAATAGTCATGAGCACAAGTTCAATGTCATTTTCATCACATAATTCCTTGATTTTCCACAGATACTCAACCATAAGTTCAGGTAGTTCAGCCCGGACTTCTGTATCTCCCTGTACATAGCATTCATATTCATCTGGGCCCTTTGATGTAAGACCATAGTATCCTTTTAGAGGAGCCAAATACATAATTCCTTCGCTGAAATCAGAACTGGTCAGCTGTTCCCATCTGTCATGGAATCTTATATTAGTAAAATAATATGACAGTTCAGACTGAGATTCGTCTATCTTACATATTTCTTTGACAGCTTCTCTTTTTACACTGGACATCTTCATAGGATCAATTGCAATCCTGAGCATTCCCTCTGTCATGTTAAATAGCTCATCTTCGTGAAGCGGTTCAAGAAATAGTGTATCCAACACGACAACTTTAGGCGATTGTGTTCGTAATGCTTCTTTTAACCAATAATAGCTTACAAACAAACTCTGCTGTTCACTTGATAAGTTATAGCTTCTGATGCCATATTCGTCATATATTACCTGAGGTGCTATTCCGTTTGTCACAACTGAAGCTCCCAAAAACAATACGTCAACTGAATCCTGGTCAAGTTTATAGAACTCTTTAAATGTAGAAGTACCTGGCCATTCGCTATTATGATAATCATATGTTGGTTCCAGAATTGTATTTATTCTCATTAATATAAATATCAGGATTGTCATAAATACTGCTATTTTAATCCATCGTATTATAACTTTTTTCACTTAAAAGCCTCCGTATATAAAGTCACTAGCATTGTATCCATATCCATATGTTCCAAATACCCATATGGCTATAATTGCCACAATATATAGTCCCCATCTCATTATTCTAGGCTGTTTCAATAACTTATCCATTATGATATCTTCTGTTCTATGCTTCTCTTGATAATAGCTGACTACGAATAGCATAATTATAGAAAATACCAATATATGCGTCTGTTTCTCATCAAGTCCGAGATTATATATACCACTATCAAAATAAACAAACGGAGAGAATGTAGTAAACATTCTATATAACATTCCAATGCCTATCTGTAATGTATCTGCTCTAAATATGATCCACGCTATCATTACAAATATAAAAGTACATGCACGTCTAAATAATCTTCCTGTAAGAGTTGTGAACTCATCGGTGTCATCTTTTTTGCCCATAATCATTCTTGTAGCCTTATCTCTGATACCTGCTGTAAGGGCTCCAAATACAATGTATATTCCATGCATGAATCCCCATACAATATATCTGACATCTCCGCCATGCCATATACCACTTACAAGAAACGTAATTATTGTATTCAGATATTTCCTGAATTTGCCCTTACGATTACCACCAAGAGGAATGTATACATAATCTCTAAGCCATCCAGAAAGAGACATATGCCATCTGCGCCAGAACTCCTGAACTGTCTCTGCAAAATAAGGTCTGTTAAAGTTATCTGCAAGCCTTATACCAAACAGTCTTGCCACACCCTGAGATATACATACACATGCCATAAAATCAGCATATAGCTGGATACTGTATAGTAATCCCGCGTGGAATATGTAACCTCCAGAATACATAGTGTAATGTCCAAAAATATTATCAACTACAACTCCAGCTTTATCAGCAATCATAAGTTTTAAGAAATATCCCCATAATATCAGCTGAAGTCCTTTTAAAGCCTCTTTTTCATCAAAATCATGGCCTTCAAAGAGCTGGTCAGCCAGCTGCGAATATCTTGGTATAGGTCCCTGTATTATCTGTGGAAAAAAACTCATATATAAAATGAATTTGACCGGATTAATTATTACCTTTGCTACACCTCTGTATATATCTACCAAATATGAAATTATCTGTAGGGTATAAAAAGATATTCCTAATGGAACTATAAAATTATAGTCATCAAGCATGCCTAGCGTCCCTGTAAATCTAATAAAATAAAGAGGCATACCTGCAAGAACTATACCTATGGCCAGAAATAGCTTGGATTGCAGCGCATATTTTCTTGAACTTTTTTCTTTATCTGCACCTAACTTTACACATCTGGATATCAATAGTCCAAAAAGATATGCAAATACAATTGAAGATGCAAATACAGCTATCTGTACTGGATGAGTGCAGATATGAATATAGAAAACAATACTTCCAATTGAAAGTATCACATATCTGTATTTCTTAGGTGTAATGTAATATATAAGAAAAGTCGCTAAAATCAGAATGTCATAAAAAAGAGAAATATAACTCATATTTTATTTTAATCTCCCCTATACTAACTTTTTATTCGTTTATTATACAAAATATTCCACGTGTTTACTAGCAATAAAGCAGTTCGCCATTAAGAACAAAGAATATCGCTAGCGATATTCTCGCGCCGAGCGCGGCTGCATTTTTGCAGCATCTTCACTTCGCGCGAGTGCGCATCCTGCACGGAGTGCTTTTATTTAATAGGAAATTTGCAGAGCAATTTCCTATTAAATAAAAAGAATCACCGGCGCATACGTCAGTGATTCTCTATACGTTAAGCGATATTACCATTTCCGCAGTCTCAGTAAGATCTGTACCAGAGTCCATAGAGCATTTCTGCAAATACTTATGTGCCTCTGGTTCAGTCATATTATGTCTGGACATTAGAATAGCTTTCGCTTCATTTATTAACTTTTTCTGTTCGTCGCTACGGGCACGCTTCTGCTCTTTTAGCTTTTTCCTTCTACGTACTACACCTTCTGACATCAAATTGATTGTTGATATCAGATCGTTTTTCTTAAGCGGCGTTGGCAGATATGTGACATTTTCTGGTAATATAGCTCCATCCATTTTACTAGGACTTGCTATTACCAGCATTTGAAAATAACTAGGCAGGTTCTCTGCCAGTTCCGAATAAATCATGTCATTTAGCCTATATCCACAAACTACTACTCCACTTCCCAGATCTTCCATAGCAGAAAGTGTCTGGGCACCTGATGTACATACATATGAAGCTTCAAAGCCGTTTCGCATTAATATGCTTTTAAAATTCTGAGCATCTTCCTGCTTAGCGAATGCAATTATAATATTCTGCACCTGAAAGCCTCTCTGAATGTTTATGCTTCTATCTGATAATTAGTACTTACTCAGATAATTATCTATTTCCCACTGAGTTACACATGTACGGAATTCTTTCCATTCACGTCTCTTAGCTCCCAGGAACTTCTCAAATACTGATTCTCCAAGAACGCTCTTAACAAATTCATCGTTCTTATAAGCATCAATTGCTTCTCCAAGAGTCTGTGGCAGTGTTTCAAAACTTGAATTTCTGATTTCATCATCAGTCTTACCATTAAGGTCTTCCTGAAGTTCGTTCTGCGGCTCAAGCTTCTTGTTAATTCCATCCATACCAGCTGCAAGGATGAGTGCCAGTGCCATATATGGATTACATGTAGCATCCGGATTTCTCAGCTCAATACTTGTATCCTGTCCACGCTGTGAAGGAATTCTGATAAGAGCACTCCTGTTTGCTGATGACTTAGACCATGACAGATTGACAGGTGCATCATAACCAGGAACCAATCTCTTATATGAATTTATTATCGGATTTGTTACAAGTGTCATAGCCTTACTATGACAGATAATACCTGCTATGAACTGCTTAGCTTCTTCTGAAAGTCCAACTCCATCTTTATTGCAAAAGATGTTATTACCATCCTTATCTTCGCATACGATATTCAGATGCATACCTGATCCATTTACACCTTCTCTTGGCTTAGGCATAAATGTTGCATAGAAACCATGCTTTTTGGCAATGGTCTTAACTGTCATCTTGAATGTCATTATCATGTCTGCAATCTTCTCAGCATCATCTTCTAGGAAATCAATTTCATGCTGTGCCGGAGAAATCTCATGATGTGAAGATGTGATTTCAAATCCCATTTCTTCAAGGTTCATAATAATGTCACGTCTTACATTTTCAGCCTGATCTGCAGGAGCTACATCAAAATAACCTGCTGTCTCATGTGTCTTATTAGTAGGCTGTCCCTCATCATCACAGTCAAACAGGAAGAATTCAATCTTAGGTACAATCTTAAAATTATAGCCTTTTTCCTTAGCAGCAGTAATGACATTTTTTAATATAGAACGTGGGTCTCCCTGGAATGGCTCTCTGTCCAGTGTATAAACATCACAGAACATTCTTGCAACCTTACCGGTCTGTGGTCTCCATGGGTATATGTCAAAGCTGTCGAGGTCTGGATACAAATACATATCACTTTCACTTGTTCTGATAAATCCTTCTACAGATGATCCATCAAATATGCACTCGTTATTAAGAGCTTTTTCCAGCTGATTAACTGTAATAGCAATATTCTTAGGAACACCGAAAATGTCGCAGAACTGTAGTCTGATAAATGCTACGTCCTCTTCCTCAACTATTCTGAAAATATCTTCTTTTGTATACTTGCTCATTTTTATCCTTTCTATAATGCGCGTAAAAACGTATTTGTTAGAAACATAAAACTATTATAAGTCTTTTAAGTAAAGTATGCATCCTGCACGGAAAAGAGAATTGTAGCTTTGCTATAACGCTTCGACGCCAGGATGTCACTTGTAACATTCTTTGTTCTATATGAAAAAAGGCAAAGAAACCAATCTAAAGCCATCTGTTGACTTTAGTATCAGCGCCTTTGCCTAACATTTAAATTATCAAAAAGCTACTTTTTTGTCAATATAGTCTTATCCCACTATCATTTATTATTTAGTTTATTGCACCGGCTGTTGACCCAGGTACAAGATATTGGAAATGCGGTCATGGATATTTCCCAGGACCATTGACTCACTCTCGAAATTACATGATTTGAAGTCAACACATCCCCATGCAATAGTTGACCCATATAGGG
>CAMJFD010000198.1 GCA_946404845.1 uncultured Butyrivibrio sp.
CTTGCTAAAAAGTTCGGCCAGGATGGTTCACCAGCATTCGTGAACGGAGTATTGGCTAAATTTGCGTAACGTATATACAGTAGCTCAGGTAAATGCTTATATAAAAAATATGTTTACTCAGGACTTCCTGTTACGATCTCTTGTCGTAAAGGGAGAACTGAGTAATATTAAATATCACTCTTCAGGACACATATACTTTACCCTTAAAGACAATGGTGGAGCTATTAGCTGTGTAATGTTCAGAAGTGATGCATCCAGGATGACTTTCCGAATGGAGGAAGGTCAGCAGGTCAAGATAAGTGGTACTGTAGATGTTTATGAGCGTGATGGTAAATATCAGTTATATGCAAGAAAAGTTGAACTTGATGGAGCTGGACAGCTCTATGAGAAGTTCGAACAGTTAAAAGAAAAATTAGCAGAGCAGGGAATGTTCTCTAAGGACTATAAGAGGGCAATACCGAAGTATATTAAGACACTGGGAGTTGTTACAGCTCCTACAGGAGCAGCGGTTCGGGATATTATTAATATCAGTACCCGTAGAAATCCATATGTACAAATCATTCTCTACCCTGCCATAGTGCAAGGTGATCAGGCCGCTGCAAGTATTGTCAGAGGTATAGAGACGTTATCGGAAATGGCCGTTGATGTGATCATTGTTGGACGAGGTGGTGGTTCCATAGAAGATCTATGGGCATTTAATGAAGAAGTAGTTGCAGAAGCTATCTTCAATTGCCCTATTCCAATAATTTCCGCAGTAGGACATGAGACAGACACAACAATTGCAGATTATGTAGCTGATTTGCGAGCTCCAACACCATCAGCAGCTGCTGAGCTTGCAGTATTTGAATATCAGAGACTATTAGATGACATGGCAGATTATGAGGCAACTCTTCTGCATATGATGAACAGAAAGCTGCAGGGATATTATGATTGCAGAGATGCACTTAAGAGGCAGTTACAACTGATCTCACCTGAGAGCAGGATAAGAGATCGCAAAATGAAGGCTGCGGCATATTCTGAACAGCTTCAGAACTGTATGGACAGAAAGATGTCTACGTACAGGCACAGACTGGAACTTGATATTGAGAGGATGAAGAGATTATCTCCTCTTGATAAGCTGAATTCAGGATATTCCTATGTTGCAAATGGTGCAGGTAAGAATGTAAAGCATATAGCAGATACAACAGTTGATGATGATCTCAACATATACGTAAGTGATGGCGTGATAAATGCAAGGGTTGTTTCTGTAACTAAGGAAGAGGATAACTGATATGCCAGATAAGAATATGGAAGAAAAGATGTCTATTGAAGAGGCATTTTCACAGATAGAAGAAAAAATTACAGAGCTTCAGAAGGATGATGTATCACTTGAAGATTCATTTAAACTGTATCAGGAAGGAATGAATCTGTTAAAATACGCGGATGAAGCAATAGATAAAGTTGAAAAAAAGGTACAGAAGATTTCTACGGAAAGTGGAACTCTGGAAGATTTTGAATAAACAGTGAGGCTCTATAATGGGAGATTTTGATAAGGCTTTAGAGGAAAAAGTTAAGAATACTGAAGGCATTATAAAGAATTTTTTGCCTAAGGAAGAGGGATATCAGAAGAAAGTTCTGGAAGCTATGAATTATAGTATGCTTGCTGGTGGTAAGAGGCTCAGACCTCTTATCATGAGTGAAAGCTATCAGATGATGGGAGGAGAAGAGATGAGTCTTGTTGAGCCATTTATGGCTGCAATAGAGATGATTCATACATATTCTCTTGTACATGATGACCTTCCAGCTATGGATAATGATGATTACAGAAGAGGCAGAGAGACTACACATAAAGTGTATGGACCTGGAATGGCAACACTTGCAGGAGATGGACTTCTTAATTATGCATTTGAAACAGCCATGAAAGCATTTGATGTAGCGGGGACAGATTCTGATAAGACTGGAAGAGTCATAAGAGCACTTCGTATTCTGGCTGATAAGGCAGGAATTTACGGCATGGTCGGCGGACAGTGCGCAGATATAGAGGCTGAAGGAAAAAAGAGTTCTACAGAAGATGAAATCATCTATATACATGAACATAAGACAGCAGCCATGATAGAAAGTAGTTTGATGATAGGAGCTGTTCTTGCTGGAGCAGATAAGAATACAGTAGATAAGCTTGAAAAGGTCGGAAGTCACGTTGGTGTCGCTTTTCAGATTCAGGATGATGTCCTTGATATAGTAGGAGATCAGGAAAAGCTGGGTAAACCAATTGGTTCAGACGAGAAGAATGAGAAGACTACTTATGTATCAATTCACGGGGTAGATAAGTCAAGAGAAGAGGTTAAGAGACGCTCTGAAGAAGCAGTAGATCTTGTAAAAGAAGTTTCTGATAACTGCGACTTTATGGTCGAGCTGATAGAATGGCTTATTTCAAGAGACAGATAAAATCGGGGAATTGTTAATACATTAGTTTAGAGTTTAATTTTGAGGAAAAGAAATGCTACTTGATAGAATAAAAAAGACAGGAGATATAAAGAAGGTTCCTGAGAGTCAATATAAAGAACTCGCATCTGAAATACGAGAGTTTCTTATAAATAATCTGAGTATTACAGGTGGACATCTGGCATCCAATCTGGGTACAGTAGAGCTTACAATGGCGCTGCACCTTGCACTTAATCTGCCAAAAGATAAGATTGTATGGGATGTAGGACATCAGTGTTATACACATAAGATACTTACAGGTCGTAAGGATAAGTTTGACAAGCTGCGCCAGTTTGGCGGAATCAGTGGGTTCCCTAAGAGAAGTGAGAGTGATTGTGATAGTTTTGATACAGGTCACAGTTCAACTTCTATATCAGCAGGACTTGGTATGGTCAAGGCAAGAGATCTTGAAGGCAAGGATTATACAGTTGTATCTGTTATCGGTGATGGTTCACTTTCCGGCGGTCTTGCTTATGAAGCACTTAATAATGCGGCAAAGCTTGAGACAAATTTCATAATCATATTAAATGATAATGATATGTCAATTTCTGAAAGCGTTGGAGGTATGTCCAAGTACCTTAATAATGTTAGAACTGCAGAGGGATATCTTAATCTGAAGGCTGATGTTTATAATCAGATTAAGGATTCACAGCCTAAAGTTGTTGACGGAATTAGAAGAGTTAAGAACAGTTTCAAACAGTTCTTTGTACCTGGAATGGTATTTGAGAATCTCGGAATTACATATCTGGGACCTGTTGATGGCCATGATACAAAAGCTCTTGTTCGTGCTATCAAGGAAGCAAAACGTGTTAAAAAAGCAGTTATGATTCATGTTCATACCAATAAGGGAAAAGGATTCGAGCCTGCTGAAAAGCATCCAGCAAGATTCCATGGAACAGAACCATTCCTCATAGAAAACGGTATTCCTAGAAATCCTAGAACTACTGCTAACTGGCAGGATATCTTCAGCACATGTATGTGCAAGCTGGGAGACAGAAATCCTAAGGTGGTAGCTATTACTGCTGCCATGGCAGATGGTACTGGACTTAAGAGATTTAGGAATATGTATCCTGACAGATTTTTTGATGCAGGTATTGCAGAAGAACATGCAGTAACATTTGCTGCAGGTCTTGCTATCAGCGGTATCAGACCTATTTTTGCAGTATATTCATCATTCCTTCAGAGGGCATATGATCAGATTCTGGAAGATGTTTGTCTGCAAAATCTTCCTGTAGTATTTGCTATAGACAGAGCAGGTCTTGTTGGAAGCGATGGAGAGACACATCAGGGTATATTTGATATATCCTATCTGTCTAGTATGCCTAATATGCATATAATGGCACCTAAGAATAAATGGGAACTGTCTGATATGCTCAAATTTGCTGTTACAGTGGATGGACCAGTGGCAATCAGATATCCTAGAGGACATGCATATACAGGTCTTGAAAAATACAGAGCTGAAGTACAGATGGGTAAGGCAGAACCAATCTATGAAGAAAAAGATATTCTGCTCTTTGCATTTGGCAGCATGGTAGAAACTGGTGAGAGCGTTAGAAATATTCTCATCGATAAGGGCTATAACTGCTCACTTACTAATGCAAGATTTGCAAAACCTATTGATAAGGATTATTTAAAAGAGGCAGTTAAAAACCACAAGCTGATTGTAACTATGGAAGAGAATGTGGCCATAGGCGGATTTGGTGAAATGGTCAGAAATTATATAGATGAGCTCAGAACTGATACGGAAGTATTGTCAATTGCAATAGATGATCAGTTCGTAACTCATGGCAGCGTCCCAGAACTTAAGAAAATGCTGGGAATAGATGCAGATAGCATTGCTGAAAAGGTAATTGGTAGGTATAAACGCCTGTAAAGGAAAGATATAATGGCAAAAGAAAGACTAGATGTAATATTGGTTAACAGAGGACTTGCAACGTCCAGAGAAAAAGCCAAAACAATAATTATGGCCGGAGATGTATTTGTAAACGGTCAGAGAGAAGATAAACCAGGAACATCATTTGATGAAAACAAGATTACAACCCTTGAAGTAAAGGGTAATCAGCTTCCATATGTAAGCAGAGGAGGACTTAAGCTTGAAAAGGCTGTAAAGAATTTTGATTTTTCACTTGAAGGCTTTGTATGTATGGATATAGGTGCATCTACTGGTGGATTTACAGACTGCATGTTACAAAATGGTGCAGTTAAGGTTTATTCAGTTGATGTAGGTCACGGACAGCTGGACTGGAAACTGAGATCAGATGACAGAGTTGTATGCATGGAAAAGACTAATTTCAGATATATGGTAAGAGATGATATTGATGATGATCTTGATTTTGCATCAGTTGACGTTTCATTTATATCACTTACCAAGATACTGATACCAGCCAGAAAACTGTTAAAGGATGGCGGTCAGATGGTATGTCTTATTAAGCCTCAGTTCGAAGCTGGCAAAGAGAAGGTCGGCAAAAAAGGCGTAGTAAGAGAAAAGTCTGTACATGAAGAAGTAATACATAAAATCATGGATTATGCAGATCTTGTAGGATTTGATATATTGCACCTTGATTTTAGTCCAATTAAAGGACCTGAGGGTAATATTGAATATTTGATTCACATCAGAAAAAATCCAGATAGAAATGAAGAAGTATCTGAAGTAACAGAGATAGACAGTAATCACAAATTAAATGATATAGAAGCTGAAAAGAGTGGTCTTTCTTTTTCACCAGAAAATGTAAAGTTCATAACTGAACTGGTGCAGAAGGCTCACGGGGAGCTGTAACTAACTATAGGATAGGGGGAAATATCCTTGAAACACTTTTTTATCTATACTAATAAATGTAAGGATAGGGGACTGAAAGAAACCTATAATATCAAAGCATATCTTGAACGACATGGTAAGAAGTGTGATATTGCTGAGTACGATGGTGAGAAATTACCTACAGAGATTGATGATACATATTATGAATGTGATGTTCCGGATGGAGTAGACTGCTGCATTGTTCTGGGAGGAGATGGAACCATGCTGCAGGCTGCAAGGAACGTACTGCACAGAGATATACCTCTTCTGGGTGTGAATCTGGGGACTTTGGGATATCTGGCAGAAGTAGAAAAAAACGGCATAAAAGAAGCTCTTAACCAGCTGATTGCCGGTGATTTTGATGTAGAAGACAGAATGATGTTATATGGATCAAAAGGTGATGAGGGTGCTTATGCGCTTAATGACATTGTTCTGGCCAGATGTTCATCTATTCAGGTCTTGAATTTCAATATTTATGTAAATGGATTATATTTGAATAATTATCATAAAA
>CAMJFD010000199.1 GCA_946404845.1 uncultured Butyrivibrio sp.
CTACAGGAGACATGGCTTAGAAGCGGTACAATCAGAGATAATATTACCATGGGAAGAGAAGGCTACAGCGATGAACAGATAATAGCTGCAGCCAAAGCTACAAAGGCTCATGATTTTATCAAGAGACTTCCTGATGGTTACGATACAGTTATAAATGAAGATGGTGGCAATCTGTCACAAGGGCAGAAACAGCTCTTATGTATTACACGTATTATGCTCGATGTTCCACCAATGCTTATTCTTGATGAAGCTACATCTTCTATTGATACCAGAACAGAGATGAAGATTCAAAAGGCATTTGACCAAATGATGGAAGGCAGAACAAGCTTTATCGTAGCGCACAGACTATCTACTGTACGTGAGGCTGATATTATCCTTGTTATGAAGGATGGACATATTATCGAACAGGGTAATCATGAAGAGCTCATAGCAAAGGGCGGCTTCTATAATGAACTGTACCAGAGCCAGTTTGCGCTATGATTAATAATACCCTATACAAAACAACCAAAAAAATTGACTTTTTATGTAGGGTTTGTACAAAAACTGATTTAATTTTTGAAAAAACTCTTGTATTTCTGTCATTGAATAAAAAAGACAATAGTTTTATAATTAGTGGTCTCTTTGGAGACAAATAAAATAGTATTGTCAATATTAAGGAACTAGTATGTTAAGTAAGACAATTGAAGAAATGATTTCCGATACATCGGATAAACTTGTAATAGATGTAAGAGAAGCTAAGGATTATGAAAAGGAGACCTATCCGGGAGCTATCAATATTTATTTTGCTGAGCTCATGGAGAGAAAAGATGAACTTCCAAAAGATAAGAACATATATCTTATATGTTATTCTGGTAAGAATTCGGAAGTTCTATGTGAAGATCTGCAGCCACTTGGATACAGTATATACAGTATCGAAGGGGGTTATTATAGCTATCTGAGAATGCAAATAGAGAACTTCATGGAGGATGAAGAACAAGCTCATAATAGATGTAGGGACATTGAGAGAAGCATCATCAAGAAATTCAGAAAAGAAATCTGGTGCAAATTTACAAAGGCAATCAATGAATATGAGCTAATTCAGGATGGCGATAAAATAGCAGTATGCATATCAGGTGGAAAAGATTCTATGCTAATGGCAAAGCTGTTCCAGGAGCTTTCAAGACACGGAAAACATAATTTTGAAGTTGTATTTCTGGTGATGAATCCAGGATATAACAATATAAATTATACGACCATTTTGAATAATGCCAAATTATTAGAACTGCCAATAGAAGTATTTGAATCGGATATATTTAATATTGTTGCTGATGTACCTGAATCTCCTTGCTATCTATGCGCAAGGATGAGAAGGGGAGCACTATATAACAGAGCTAAGGAGCTTGGCTGCAACAAGATAGCTCTTGGTCATCACTTTGATGATGTTATAGAAACTATACTGATGGGAATGCTATATGGAGCGCAGGTTCAGACGATGATGCCTAAGCTTCACAGTTCTAATTTTGAGGGTATGGAACTTATAAGACCTCTATATCTTGTAAGAGAAGAAGACATTATCAAATGGTGTAATTACAATGACTTACATTTTATTCAATGTGCATGCAGATTTACAGAGAATTGTGCAAGTTGTGGAGGAACAGGCAAGGGTTCAAAGAGAGCGGAGATTAAGCAACTGATTAAGGAACTTCATGAGAAGAGCCCTTATATCGAGATGAATATTTTCCGAAGTGTCGAAAATGTCAATCTAAATACCGTAATTGCATATAAGGATGGAGCTGGAGAAAAACATCATTTCTTAGATGCATACGAAAACCTGAAAGGGGAATAATATGGCGGATATTAACAGACCTATTTATGTAGTCGGACACAAGAATCCAGATACAGATTCAGTTTGTGCTGCAATAGCGTATGCTAATTTAAAAAATCAAATCACAAATCAAAAGTATGAGGCTAAAAGAGCTGGACATCTTAATGAAGAGACACAGTTCGTATTAAAACGCTTTGGAGTAGAATCTCCACAGTATATTAAGGATGTCAGAACTCAGGTTAAAGACATGGAAATCAGAGAATTAAAAGGCGGCTCTGAAGGAATGTCACTTAAGAAAGCCTGGGAGACAATGAAGGATGCAGGTGTTGTTACTCTCTGTGTTACAGAGGGACAGAAACTCCAGGGTCTTATTACAACTGGAGATATCGTAACAACATACATGGATGTGTATGATGCAGATATCCTTAGTAAAGCCAATACAGGATACAAGAATATAGTAGAAACACTTGATGGAACACTTCTAATGGGCTCTGACAGTGACAAGCTGACGAATGGTAAGGTTGTAATCGCGGCAGCAAGTCCTGAACTCTTAGAGGATTATATAGAAAAAGATGATGTGGTAATACTTGGTAACAGATATGAAACACAGCTGTGTGCCATCGAGATGGAAGCGCAGTGTATCATAGTCTGTGAAGGTGCCAAGGTAGCATCTACAATACTTAAGCAGGCAGAGGAGCATAACTGTAAGGTTATCAGCACACCTCATGATACATTTACTGTAGCCCGTCTTATAAACCAGAGTATGCCTATCAGCTTCTTTATGAAAAAGGATGATCTTGTAAGTTTCCATACAGATGACTTTATAGAAGACATCCAGCAGATAATGGCACAGATGAGACACAGATACTTCCCGGTTCTCGATGAGAATGACAATTATGTGGGAATGATTTCACGAAGGAACTTCCTCGGTGCCAGAAAGAAACAGATCATATTGGTTGACCATAATGAAAAGAATCAGGCCGTTGAAGGTATGGATCAGGCTGATATCCTTGAAATTATCGATCATCACAGACTTGGTACTGTACAGACAGCTGGCCCTGTATTCTTCAGAAACCAGCCACTTGGTTCTACATGTACAATTATCTATCTGATGTATAAGGAAAATGGAGTAGAAATCACACCTACAATGGCAGGTATTATGATTTCAGCTATTCTCTCTGATACACTTGTTTACCGTTCACCTACATGTACTGAGGTTGACAAGAGAGCAGGTGCAGAACTTGCAAAGATAGCAGGCATAGAAGCTGAAGAGTATGCCAAGGAAATGTTCAGAGCTGGATCTAATCTTGGTAGCAAGACACCTACACAGATAATCCATCAGGATTTCAAGAAGTTCACTGTAGATGATCAGACAATTGCTATTGGACAGATCAACTCTATGAGCACAGAAGAGCTTGAAGAGATTAAAGCAAAGGTTCTTCCAGAACTTGAAAATACAATGAAGGCAGATGGTCTTGATATGATATTCTTTATGCTGACTAATATCCTTAAAGAGTCATCTGAAGTTGTATTTGCTGGTAACAGATCAGAGGTTATATTAGAGAACAGTTTTAATGTAAAGGCAACTGGAGATTCAGTTAATCTGCAGGGCGTAGTATCACGTAAGAAACAGATACTTCCTGCAATTGTTGAGGCTTTGCAGCAATGATAATAGATAATAATTCTGTAGGTAATTTGATTAGAATAATTCAGCCGGATGTTATAGCTGTCTATGGAATTGCGGAAGGAATGCAGGTAACAAGTGTAATTGTGCCTGCATTTGTTCGTGATTTTGAAGGCGTTGTTGAAAAGTCCTTTGTAGGTCTTCCGGTGACAGAAGAATATATGACAGAGGATAAAAAGCTGACAGCTAGATTTGAAGGAGTGAATACAACTGAGAATGGCCAAAATGTCCGCATAATAAATGCTGTTATAATTAATGGCAATAAGCATTTATTGTAAGTTATTAGACTTTCTTTATAGAAAGTTTATTATCACTATTACGAATATAATGTATGATTAATGTACATGCATATATGTGATTGAGCATATATTATTGGAGCATAGCGACATAATACATAATTATGTTTGTTAATAGAGGATAATATGGCTGAAACTAGAAATGCTAGTATCGAGAATAAGATACGACAGAAATGTATCAGAATGCTGTTTTTCTGTGTACTTGCAGCATTTATTGTCGATGTCTTATTTTATGTTTACTATTTATATATTGATCTTTTGAAACAAATCCAGTAGAGTATTTTTTTCACAGATTAGTTGCACCGATAGCGGTCAATACTATCAGCTTTATTCTGATGGTAAGAGTTCAGAATAAGGTTAGCGAAGGTGAAAAAAAGACTTTCTGGGTTTGCTTTTTCTGCTCTACTATAGGTGGATCTATAGGTTTTTTCCATAGCTATTATATTGTTACATGGCTTGCGTGTGCATTTGGTATTATACTATCATCTATGATGCATAATAATGGTTATAGAATAAGGCTTGTTCTATATTGTTATTTGCTGGTAACTCTTGATGGTCTGTCTATTATATTTGAAAGAGCCGGTAGAATGGTTTACCAGCAGACTAGTACTGAATATTATATACAGCATATTTTCATATGCTATATACTTTTATTCTTTTTTTACAGACTTAGTAAAGTAATACATGATTATATAGATGATATGTTTGAAGCTATCAGAACTGCTCAGGAGACAAGCGAATTATATAGTACCAGAGTGAAATATGACGCGCTTACAGGTGTATATTCAAGAGACTATATATATCGCAATTATATGGATATATTTAAGGATGCAAGTCCTAAGAATAAGAAAATGATGGCGATGATAGATATAGATGATTTCAAGCTGATAAATGATACATATGGACATGATAAGGGTGACTATGTTTTAAGACGTGTTGGTGATCTTGGGAGAAGTTTTGGACTTGCTGAACAAAGCGATGAGATATTCCAGATTGCCAGATTTGGCGGTGAAGAATTTATTCTTGTATTTAACGATTCTGACCCGAGCATATGTTATATGTTACTTGAATTGTTCTTGAGGGAATTTGAAGCTACAGAATTTGATAGTATAGATAAAACAGTGACACTTAGTGCAGGACTTGTATGTGTCAGCAGTCCGCAGGATTTTGATAATATCTTTAAGATCGTAGATAAGGCACTTTATGATTCCAAGAAAAATGGAAAAAATATGATAACAGTAGCAAATATTTAAACAGGTGGTATGAAAAATGTTGAATCAATTTGTTAGAACGCAGATGGTAATTGGTGAGGAGGCACTTGAAAAACTCCATAACTCTAAAGTATGCGTTTTTGGTGTAGGCGGAGTGGGAGGCTATGTAATTGAAGCACTTGCCAGGTCAGGAGTAGGAGAAATTGACATTGTAGATAATGACAAGATATGTCTTACAAACCTTAACAGACAGATAATTGCAACCAGAAGCAGTATAGGACGCTACAAGGTAGATGTTATGAAAGATAGAATTCATGAGATTAATCCGGATGCTGTAGTTAATGTACATAAATGTTTTTATCTGCCGGAAACAAGAGATGAGTTTAATTTTGCAGAATACGATTATGTTGTAGATGCCATAGATACTGTAACAGCCAAGATAGATATTATATTGCAGTGTCAGGCAACTGGAACTCCTATTATCAGCAGTATGGGAACAGGGAATAAGCTAAACCCTGCAATGCTCGAGGTCACAGATATTTATAAAACTGAAAACGACCCACTGGCAAGGGTTATGAGAAGAGAATTAAAAAAACGTGATATTAGATCATTAAAAGTGGTATACTCAAAAGAAAAGGCTCTTAAACCACTAGTAAATGAAAATAATGATGAAGTGAATAAAAGTGGTGATATAAATGGGGCTGAAAGGAGAATTGCACCTGGAAGTACTTCTTTTGTACCTCCTGTA
>CAMJFD010000200.1 GCA_946404845.1 uncultured Butyrivibrio sp.
GATTTCTGATTGCAGTCACAATAATACATACATATTTATGCTTAATTAGTATAATCACAATATCCAACTAATTCTACTGTAAAAGTAATTAGTTTTAAAGTATTATTTTCCCTTTTTGCATATTTTTTATACATAGAACAAAGAGCCGATGATTCTAAAATCATCGGCTCTTTGATACTTATATTGTTATATTATTTAACACTATTAGAAATGTGGCAGATATGCGCCGCCTGTCAGAATAATATGAAATATGAGAAGTCCCAGCATAAATACAATATAATTTATAAGCTTTCTTCTTATAATAGCATCGCGGCTCTGCATCCTTGATATATTACGTATAATGACATGCCTGAATAGCTCAGGATCCTTTTCTGACGCATCTATAATATCCTGCATGGAAAAAATTTCTCCGAGAAACTTCTGCAGTTCTCTCTCATTAGCAGCATCATTGCAAAACTGGGCTACATTATTACTAATACGTGACTGCAGATCCTGCAGATGTGAATAAATATTATTCTCATCCTGTGTTCCAACAGCCCCATTATTGTAGCCGCTTGCCATATTCTTTCTTAAGATATTCTCAAATGCTGACAATGTTTCAAGGATTTCTCCTGAATGCTGTATTATAAAAGTCTTATCATCTATATGTTTCTCAGCTTTATAGCTTTGGTATATTTCTCTTAATCTTGACATAAATATCCCCTTCTTTCTGGCCCCTCTTATTTAAGATTAAATTCTACCATGCGCTCACATAAAGTCAATAAACTCCATATAAAATCTACTATAGTCAGATAAAAATAATAGAATATTAATATGCGGAGCGTTTTTATTGAATAGGAAAGCAATTTCCTCTCCAATAAAAAAGAGGACACAACGTAAGCCTGTCGCTATACAACGTTGTATCCTCAAATATTCTTATATCTCGAATATAATATCAGCTATTATGAAAGAGCTGCTGTGATGATGGCCATTGAATATACTTCAAGAGCGTTACATCCGCGTGAAAGGTCATTGATCTGAGCATTAAGTCCTAAGAGGATAGGACCATAAGCTTCGAAATTACCCATACGCTGAGCAATCTTGTAACCAATGTTACCAGCATTAATATCTGGGAATATAAATGTATTAGCATGTCCAGCAACTTCTGAACCTGGACACTTTGTACGTGCTACACGAGGTGAAACTGCAGCGTCGAACTGAAGCTCTCCTTCGATAGGAAGATCTGGATATTTTGCCTTAGCCTTTTCTGTAGCATTACGCATCTTGTCAACATCTTCACCCTTACCAGAACCAAGTGTTGAGTAGCTGAGGAATGCAACCTTAGGATCAACGCCAAAGATCTTGGCACATTCAACTGTCTCACCACAGATTTCAACAAGTTCATCTTCTGTTGGATATAGATTGATTGCACAGTCAGCCATAGCAAGAACTTCATTCTCACCTGTAGCTGATGGACGAACAAGAATAAAGCAAGAAGAAACAATTGAGTTACCTGGCTTTGTCTTGATGATCTGAAGTGCTGGTCTTACTGTATCAGCTGTAGAATATGTAGCACCACCTAGAAGACAGTCACCTACACCCATCTTAACAAGCATTGTTCCAAAATAGTTAGCACCAGCAAGAATCTTACGAGCCTGCTCAGGTGTCATACCCTTGCTCTTTCTGATTTCGCAGAACAGATCTACCATTTCATCAAATCTGTCATAATTAGTAGGATCGATGATCTCAGCACCACGTATATTGTATCCAGCCTCTTCAGCAGATGCCTCGATTTCATCTTTATTACCAAGAAGTACTGGCTTTAAGAAATTACTTGCAAGAAGTCTTGAAGCTGCTTCCAGAATTCTAGGATCTGAACCTTCTGTAAAAACAATTTTCTTAGGATTCTTCTTAAGAGAAGCAATCATATCACCAAAACCAAACATATTATTATACTCTCCTTATTTACTAAAAAATGTTAACTAAAAAATTATTTATTTTACAAGAGCTGCTGTATCTCTAGCAATTGCAAGCTCTTCATTTGTAGGAACAACAAAAACCTTAATCTTGCTGTCAGCTGTTGAGATCATCTTCTCTTCACCGCGTACTTCATTAGCCTTCTCATCAAGTGTTATTCCAAGTGCACCAAGTCTGTCGATTACAAGCTTTCTAACAAAACCACTGTTCTCACCAACACCAGCTGTAAATGCAATAACATCAGCTCCGCCAAGTGCTACATTGTATGAACCAATATATTTAGCAACTCTGTATGTAAACGCATCAACTGCTCTCTTGCAGCCTTCATCTCCCTTACGATATCCAGCTTCCAGATCTCTGAAGTCTGATGAAACATCACCTGAAAGTCCATATACACCTGACTTCTTGTTAAGGACATTCATAGCCTCTTCTGTTGTAAGATTCTCTTTCTGCTCAATGAAGTTGATAACTGAAGGATCAACATCGCCACTTCTTGTACCCATGATCAGGCCTTCAAGTGGAGTAAGACCCATTGAAGTATCAATACACTTACCATTACATACTGCAGAAATTGAAGCACCATTACCAAGGTGGCATACGATTGACTTAATCTGATCATATGGCTTACCAGCAAGCTCAGCTACTCTTTCGCTAACGAATGCATGGCTTGTACCATGGAATCCATATCTTCTGATCTTGTACTTATTGTAGTACTCAATTGGAAGACCATATATATAAGCTTCCTCTGGCATTGTCTGATGGAATGCTGTATCAAAAACGGCTACCATAGGAACTGATGGCATAATCTTCTGACATGCACGGATACCAATAAGATTTGCTGGATTATGAAGAGGAGCAAGATCACTTACATCTTCAATAGCCTTAATAACTTCATCAGTAATAACTACTGACTTAGTAAAATTCTCACCACCATGTACAATTCTGTGGCCAACAGCATCGATTTCATCCAGTGTCTTAACAACGCCCGTCTCAGCATCTGTAAGAGCTTCAATAACAAGTCTTATTGCCTCGTTGTGATCTGGCATAGCAACTTCTCTTTCAATCTTATCCTTACCAGCTGGTGTGAAGTTAAGTCTTCCGTCAATACCGATTCTCTCACACAGTCCCTTTCCAATAACAGCCTCTGTCTCTGAATCAATCAGCTGGAACTTAAGTGAAGAACTTCCACAGTTAATTACTAATATTTTCATATCTAGACCTCCGTTTTTTGATGTCTGTCAAATTATTATTTAAAAATATGCTATAATCTCAATTAAGAGATAACAGTAAGATTGTTAATCATTAAACAAAATGTAAATTTTTACATTTTGTCAAACCCCAACATATTACTGTATTAGTATACTCTCATGACAATTATAAACAAGGAAAAAACTGTACAAAAAATAGATATTTTTTGTAAGCGCTTTCAACAAATGAAAACTACCGCAATAATCGCTGAATTCAACCCATTTCACAATGGACATAAATATCTCATCGACAAGGCCAAAGAGCAGCTCGGTGCAGATCATATAATTATCATAATGAGTGGAGACTTTACACAAAGAGGAATCCCTGCTTTGACAGACAAATTTTCCAGGGCCCAAATGGCTCTTTCTTGTGGTGCCGATTTGGTTCTTGAGCTTCCATCTTCTTATAGTCTGTCCAGTGCAGAATATTTTGCATCAGGTGCAGTCTCTATTCTGACCAGACTGGGCATTGTAGACAGTCTCTTCTTCGGAAGTGAATGTGGCGACACTGAGATACTTACTCAGATTGCCACCATACTCAACAATGAATCCGAAGATTTTGCTTTAAATATTTCCAGACAGTTAAAATCTGGAGACAGCTATGCTCTTGCAAGACAAAAAGCCTTATTCACTGAGCTTCAGGATCGTTATAGCGCTTCATACCTTGAAGAGGTACTATCATCACCTAATAATATCTTAGGTATTGAATACATACGTGCTATTCTAAACCTTGGCAGCAGCATTAAGCCTTATACTATAGCAAGGAACGACAATGGCTATCATCAGAACTCTCTGCCGATTACTAAAAACCATATAGACTATATAATCACAGATGAGACTTCCGATTCTTTGATTTCACTCAACAATATTAAAATAACTTCAACAAATTTTACGAGTGCTAATGCAATACGAAATGAAATCATAAATTCACCAAACGCCTTTGCAGACAGCACTCTAACGGCTACCATTTCTCAATTTGTTCCAAATGAAGTTATGAGTGTGTTAAAAAAATATCAAGAAAGTAAAAAGTCATTTGTAAATATAGACATGTTTTCTGAATATCTGAAATATAAACTAAATCTTGAATATAATAACGGATATACCGAATATGCAGATGTAACTGAAGATATATCTAACAAGCTCAAAAATAACCTGCAAAAGTTTTCTACTATCTCTGAATTTACAGCTATATTAAAATCCAAAGATATAGCTTATTCAAGAATCAGCAGATGCCTAATGCATATATTATTAAACATGAAACAGGAAGATCTTGATTTATATAAAGCCAACAAGTATCCAGGATACGCCCGTATTCTAGGTCTAAAAAAAGAGGCTTCCCATTTGTTAAAGGAAGCCAAAAAGAATTCTACAGATGATTTTGTAATAATAGATAAGCTTGCAAAAGCTACCCAGAATATGGACAGCCTTTCACTTTCATATCGTATTTTGCAGCAGGATATACAGGCATCTGCTATTTATGACCTGTTATCCGGCGAAAAAAGAACAGAATATCAAAAAGAGATTATCATTCAATAAATATCTTTTCTTCAAAATCAACAGAAGGAAGCGGTTTAGAGAAATAGTAGCCTTGAATCATCTCACATTCAAGTTTTCTGATAAAGTCATACTGTGTCTGAGTTTCAACGCCTTCAATGACAACAGTAAGGCCCATTTTCTTGGCCATACTTACAACTGATTCAACTACTATTCTTCCTCTTTCTGATTTATCAATATTTCTCAGGAAATTCATATCAATTTTGACAGTATCAACCGGCATATCTTTGAACATATTAAGATTAGAATAGCCACTTCCAAAATCGTCCATCATAATTAGAAATCCTGCATTATGAAGCCCTTCAAGTATACTTCTGGTTCTCTGGTCATCATAATTAAATCCGCTTTCAGTAAGTTCTATTTTGATATATTCATGAGGGACTTTATATTTGTTAACTATATTTATTATATCCGTCTGAATATGAGGATTGAGCATATCAACTCTTGAAATATTAACTGATACAGGAAGCGGCTCAACTCCCATATCCATCCATTTTCTAATCAGTACGCATACCTTACTTAATACAATGAGATCCAGCCTTGTAATAAAACCGTTTTTTTCAAAAAGTGGTATGAACTCACCTGGACTTATAATTTTATTATTGCTGTCAACCCATCTTACAAGTGCTTCTGCACTGACTGGATTCTTACTGTTCGTATCATATATAGGCTGCAGATATACTTTGAATTCATTATTTTCAATAGCTCCGCGCACCTTCTGCTCAAGTTCCTTAATATTTTCATTCTCTTCTTTTATGTTGCCATCATATATCTCCATATGTTTATTGAAGCTGCCCCTTACTTTGGAAAGAGCATACTCTGCCCTGTCCAAAATAACATTTACATTAGGCTCATCACCTTCAGTATTAACATTACAAAGACCAGCATATATAGATATTATATAATCATATTCTATAGAATCATCATCCAAAATATACTTAATATTATAATCCATTATTGGCTTCATATTCGCATCAAACCTGGTC
>CAMJFD010000201.1 GCA_946404845.1 uncultured Butyrivibrio sp.
GATCCCGCCATCAGAACCATTATTCCATATAGCATGCATAAGATTCCTATAATAATTATTGTTGCCTTCAATATCCCCTGTGTCATTTATGCCTATTCCTCCTGTGGTTTGTTTTTGATATATTGTTGCTGATTATTGTATTATATAATTTTACTGTCATATAGAGACCAGATATATCACTATCACAGTATATACCAATATTTTGGCATATAACATAATAATATTGTCGCCTTAAGTATTGCTATCTCCATTTAATCATAGCAAGCGGCTACATGCTAAACGACTTCATACTAAACTGCTTTATGCTAACCTGTTTTATGCTAAACTGCTTTATGCTAAACTGCTTCATAAGAAGAGGTGAAGGTGATGGTGAAGATTTAGATTATTAGGGAATCACTCATTTTTTGTATATTGTAAAAAAGAGTGTAAAGGTATTATCGCTTACTCAGTTTTTAATCACTCATTTTATTGTATAGAGGAAAATGAATCAAAGTGCTTTTTTACAAATTACTCTTTTCCTAACATATTAAAATATGAGTGATTAAATAATATTAGAAATAACTCTTTTTTTTGAAAATGA
Source organism: uncultured Butyrivibrio sp. (assembly GCA_946404845.1). GTDB lineage: Bacteria > Bacillota > Clostridia > Lachnospirales > Lachnospiraceae > Butyrivibrio. Next base: position 581 of record CAMJFD010000201.1, read on the forward strand.
AGCATTGAGTAATAAGCTGTAAATTTCAGTTCACTCTAAATTTTGCAAATACATAAAAAGAGTGAAAATCAGTTTTATAAGAATAACTCAAAAGTATAAAAATATAAAATGGAGTGAATATCAAAAAATGATAATCACTCTATTTTAAATTATTGAAAAAAAGAGTAATGAAAAGCTTCTTTTAAACAAAAAGACAAGGCAACCATCCCTGAGCAACCTATACATAAGCAAGGTTGCAAGCTATGATTAGCATAAAGCATTATCAAGGTCGCAAAACATGATTAGCCGATACCTTTAACAACCTCGAGCAGTTCCAAATCCGAGCTATTTATTGCTGATATGCTCCTCCAACCAATCTACTATTCTCCAAAAAGTACATATTTATTGACTTCTAATGTTATTTAAAACATATTTTTTGCAAAAATATACTTGAATGAAATTTTCGATTATGGTATCATAAACAAGTTGTATGAATGCATTTCATATGAATGCCGGCGTGTCGGAATTGGCAGACGAGGCAGACTCAAAATCTGTTTTCCGCAAGGAAGTGCGGGTTCAAGTCCCGCCGCCGGCATTAAAAAAGAACTACTATCTGATAGTAGTTCTTTTTTGTTTTTATAGTTCTTTTTTGTTTTATTGTCCTTTTTATTTTATAGTCCTTATTATTTTGTAGTCCTTATTATTTTGTAGTCCTTTTATTTTATAATTCTTATTACTTTGTAGCTCTTTTATTTTGTAATTATTATGTTTAATAATAAATTTTTTAAAATAACTAATTTCTATGTATTTTTGTCGCCATGCTCCAAAAACACAGCAAACACGCCATTTATACAAGGCTTCGTCGAAGGGCTTGTTTGCCACCTGAATCATATTCTTACGAAACTCGCAGAAATTGCGAGTTTCTGTAATATACTCACAGGAATATATGACTTTTTGTCACTTCGTTCCAAAAGTCATGCAAATAGGCCAATTGAAATCGACTTCGTCGAAGGGCCTATTTGCCACTTGAATCACTTTCTCACACCATACGTATTACGTATGGTTAACCGCAGCTAGTGCGGATTTCTGATTGCAGTAACAATAATACATATCTTTTGTCACCACATTCCAGCCTCACGCACTATACCTCTTCAATCTATACAGATCTTCGTCTGCACTTGCAATGATCTTTTCCACAGAAATATAATCATCCTTTTGAATCATAGTCTTACCTATTGTACATCTAAGGTCATATCCTACACCTGCATTTTCATTGGCCTTTTTGATTTCGTTCTTGATAATATTACATAGCTCAGCCGTTTCCACTTCGCTCATCTGCTCGCTTGAATTCTCAAGTTCTACCATTACCATGAACTCATCGCCGCCAAATCGTGCAACTACAGTATTTCTTCTGTAGGTATCAGAACATGCTGTTCTAAGTGCATCCGCAACCCTTATGATTGCTCTGTCGCCCTCTATATGTCCATAAGTGTCATTTATATTTTTGAACTTATCAATATCGATCATTAGCATATACATGCAGTTCTTATCTGATACCTCTTTGATCTTGCGTTCCAGAATTCTTGCAAACTCCTGCTTATTAGTAAGCCTTGTCATAGGATCAAGTGATATCAGCTCTATTACCTGATTGATAAAGAGTATCAGAACCGTAAGTGTTACACCCATACTGATAATAGGATATATATGGACTATAGCCTGTATTATATTACTGATAAGCGGAATAATCGGAAAAAAAGCTATCATCTGATAATAACCTTTTTCTCTGACATTATCAGTTTCTATCGCTGTTTTAAAGGCTCTTACACTAGTCATGAGAAGATATCCTATTACAAAGAGATATTCCAGCATAAAAAATGAGCCTCTAATATATTCATGGTTTTCATCAATGATGAACATAAATCCTGTATAAACATTAATAACTGACATTATTATATGAATAGCTATTGGCAGGACAGTTTTTTTATCCAGAATTTGCAGCGCATGCTTCTTATTATCCTGCAGATACTCAAGAAAAGAATACATGCAATACCCCACAACTGTCACACTCACAAAATATAATGAATACACAGCATAAATAACTATCAAGTCAAGATCCTGCCTCATGTTATGGACCCTCATCCACAGGCTGTCAGTTACTATATACATAATAACTGCTCCCATAGCTATCATGAAATGCTTTTTAGCATATTCTCCAATCACTGCCTCAGCTTTCATCATAATAAGTAACAGTATTACCACGCAAAAAATATTCATACTATGATAAAGTAATTCGTATTCCATTTTTAGTTCCCCCTTTTTTCATGTAACATTAACCCTAATATTTATATAGCCCTATACAACCCTTATAAAATCACCTTCTGGTTTATTAAACATTCTCGGTTTATTAGTCATACTCCTGATTTAATATTTATATAAAATCAGTTAACTGTTATCTTACATTTTGCTTTTTTCTTACCTGATTTAGTCTTAACAGTAATCGTACACGTTCCACTGCCAACAGCTGTTACAACACCTTTTGAGCTTACAGTTGCAACGTTCTTATTGCTACTCTTCCAGGTGACATTCTTGTTCGTAGCTCCAGTTGGAGTAATCTTGGCTTTTAGTGTTACCTTATCATCTACATCAAGTGTCACCGATTTCTTATTAAGACTTACCTTTTTAACTTTGACTTCTTTGTTATAAACGGTTACATAGCACTTAGCCTTGTAACCACCATCCTTGGTTGTAACTGTAATTACACAGGTTCCAGCCTTTTTGGCCTTTATTTTTCCCTTGCTTGTTACTGTGGCAACCTCTTTGTTACTACTCTTCCAGGTAACCTTTGTATTACCTGCATTTGTTGGTTTAACAGTTGCTTTTAATGTAGTAGTCTTACCTTTTTTGATCATCAGAGAAGTCTTATTTAATTTAACACCTGTTACTGCAGCGCCTTCCAGTGTACTAAGGTCATAGTCCTGTCCGCTCATAGGATATGATGTGTTAAAAGAAGAAGTGTTATACTCAGACCATCTTGTATGCTTTTTGAAATTCTTATTACATTTCAAAAAGTAATCATAATCACTTGTACTTTTTCCTGCATCCCAGGTAGCATCAAGGTTATAATATGCTCCTGATATCTTAACTATATTCCAGCCATGAGATCCGCCATTTGCTTCTCCAGCTATAAGTCTTGCATCTATGCCATTTACAAGCATCATCCTATAGAATAACAGCGCATATCCCTGACAGACTGCAGTCTTATTGATAATAGCTGCATAACATGAATATTTGAGCATATAGGTCGAGTCAGACAGATGTGAATAATCATATGTAATATTATCTGTAATATATTTATGTACTGCCACAACCTTCTCAGCATCGCTCATAGAAGATAACCCAAGCTTTGAACTAAGAGAACTGATGGCACTTGTTACAGTATTTTCCTGATTAAGAGTGCTGTTATAGGTAAATGTATAGAACATCTGACCTACAAGAGCTGATCCAGAAGTTGTATATGAATATGCTTCTGAATATCTTGAATAAGACCACCTCAGGTAATCTCCCTCATCGCCTGCTCCAGTATGCTGAACAGCAATTGCAAGAGCATCATCCATAATATCTGATAAGTCAGAGGCTGAAATTCCTGTTAGAGAATAGTTAACAGTTATGCTGCCTGACCTGCTCTTCATCTGGCTCTTAAGTTCTGATGCTATGTCAGAAGTAGACGTCTTCATATTTTCAAGAGTCAGAAGGTTGCTGGCTCTTGCATTTAGAACTTCGTTATCTATCTCCTCTACTTCAAGTTCCTGCGCATATACATCATTAACTCTGCTATCTACATCAGAGAGCTCTATGGACATTATAGTAGTAATAGCTATATCTGTAGTACTATCTGTGTCCATAGCCATATCAAACTCAAGTACACCATCTGAATATGTATAATCACTTACTTTGTCATAATCAGAATTAAGATCATATGGAATGACTTCAATATAATCAGAACTATCGTCATCTTCTATAACTGAATCCGGAACAGTAACACTTACATTAATGCTTCCATCAGATTCTGAATCCGAATCAGTATCTGAAGCTGTACTGCTATTATCATATGTAATAGCTATGTCAAAATAGCTTCCATCCTTAACTGTTGATGTTCTAGGAAGTGTATCATTTATTGACTCTTTGGCATTATCAGATGTTTCTGTATCCAAAACAGTTACTGCAACTGATGCTCCCTCAGGAACAACACCTGCTTCTGCTGTAAAGTCAAATGTATATCCATCTGCTACTACCTGATAACTAAATTCTTCAGAATCCGTATCTGTAGATGAATTAAGGCTTGTAAGTCCAACTTCACTCTCAGATGATTCTGTACTACTGGAATTAGCAAAATCAGCAGAATCTCCCGTATCACTATCATCACTACTATTACTACTTGCGCTACTATCACTTTCAGATGAGCTATCAGTATCAGCATCCAGATTATCTGTAGAAGCTTCTGTAGAGCTGTCTGCAGTGCTTTCGTCTATGTCTTCATAATCAGATGATGATGCCGTTTCAGAATTTGATTCAGATGCTGTATCAGTATCAGACTCAGATTCATCTTCTGTTATATCTTCAGTACTGCCTGCATCTTCAATATCAGTACTATCATCAGTTGCAGCATCAGTAACTTCTGTATCTGCATACTCAGAATTAATTTCTTCTGATTCTGCTTCAACTATTTCTGATTCAGTTATCTCTGTCTCATTTTCACTATTTAATTGTTCTGTGTTTGAAATATCAACCTGGTCACTATCCTCAATATCGTTTTGAGAAAGATCTGCGGCATTAGAAATGTCAGAATAATCTGATAGCCCAAATCCACTATGACCAATTAGGACAGCTGCCATTAAGGCGGCCACAATTCGTCTTTTCATAGATTTCCCCCTCATATGAAAATACTTAAATTCAAACTCTTATAAATATATATCGTCCACAAGAGTTCAAACCTTATGTCCTATTTGCTTTAAGTATTTTATGACAACTTATGATATACGAATTGCTCCATGACTAAAGTCATTCTCGCAATTCTACAAATA
>CAMJFD010000202.1 GCA_946404845.1 uncultured Butyrivibrio sp.
CTGCTCCATTCTCTATACCTTTTACAAGATCAAGTTCCGTTGTCTTGGCTGTAACCATGATAATAGGTAGTTTTCTTGTATCTGGATTCTTTCTAAGCTTTCTAACTATTTCATTGCCATCCTCATCAGGCAGCATTATGTCTATGAGACATAGCTCAGGGATTACCTGATCTATCTTGGCATAGAAATCTTTGGCATTTGCAAACCCAAGTACCTTATGCCCAGCGTTCATAAGCGCATATTCTTCTATTTCTCTAATGCTCTCATCATCTTCAATAATATAAATTAAAGCCATTATTTCTCCTGTTTATTTCTTGGACTTTTTGTCTTTTTTATCCTTTTCTACCTTTTTTATTTTTATATTTTTTTCTTTCTTTTCTTCTTTATCCTTATTATCTTTTTTACTAATTTTATCATTATCCTTTTTAAGAGGATATTTCTTTTTAAGTTCCTTATATTCCTCTTTGAAAACAGCTCTTCTCTCATCTGACATATCATCTAGAAGCTCATGTGTCTCGAATCCGTCTCCATCTATGGCCATAAGCTCAACTGCAATATTAGAGCAGTGATCAGATACTCTCTCCAAATTTATGAGCATATCTTCAAGTATTATTCCAAGTCCAATTGAACATTTACCTTTTTGCATTCTCTTAATATGATGCTCTTTGATCTTCTTGGTCAGGTTATCGATAACCTCTTCTAATGGTTCAATATGGCTTGCTCCATCTACATCATTATTAATAAATACTTCCGTTGTACCACTTACAATATCATTTATAGCTCTGCACAGAACACTAAGTTCTCTTTGGGCTGCTGAACTAAATGAGTATTCTTTTTCATTCATTTCCTTAACCGACTCAGCTATATTCATAGCATGATCTGATATTCTCTCAAAATCGCTTATACTCTGCAACATCTGAGTCAGAGAATGACTATCAGCTTCCGTAAGATTTTTTCCTGATAATTTGACAAGATATGAGCCAAGCACATCTTCGTAGTCATCAATTTCATCTTCAAGTTTTACTATTTCAGATATCTTGTCTGAGTCATATGTTAGTATCGTATCTGTTGCAAGAACTATTGATTTTTTTGTCTTTTCAGCCATCTCATATATTTTCTGCTTACACATTTCTACTGCAAAAGCGGGTCTTTCAAGGAATCTCTCATCAAGCATAACTGCCTTTTGGCTAGTTAATGCAACATCTACTGTACCTGTATTCTTATCAGGAATTGTAATCTCTGCAAGGTGTACCAATTGATTGGATAGTGGATATAATACTATAGTTGCTCCTATATTAAACAAGCTGTGTATAACTGCTATTCCCGCTGCATTTGCTGATGTATCAAGAAAAGCAAAATTTACAAATACGTTTAATGTATAGAATACTATCATAAAGAGTACTGTTCCTATTAAGTTGAAATACAAATGTACCATAGCTGCTCGTCTTGCATTCTTACTGGCACCTATAGAAGATATGATAGATGTTACACATGTTCCGATATTCTGTCCCATAATTATAGGAAGAGCTACTGCATAGTGAACTGCGCCCGTTGAACATAGAGCCTGTAATATACCTACTGATGCTGATGAGCTCTGAATAATTGCTGTGAGAACAGCACCTATCAGCAGCCCCAGAACCGGATTGCTAAATGCAGTCATCATGCTGGTAAATGATTCATTATCTGCAAGGCCGGAGACTGCATCACTCATGGTCTCCATTCCAAACATCAAGATGGTAAATCCTAATAGTATTCCTCCAATGTCCTTACGCTTATCATCCTTTTTACTTGTCATTACAAGTATTATTCCTATGGCTGCAAGAACCGGTGAAAAGGATGATGGTTTTAACAGCTGAACCCAGGTACTCCCACCTTCTATTCCTGTTAGAGACAAAAGCCATGATGTTACAGTTGTACCTATATTTGCACCCATAATTATGCCAACTGCCTGTGACAGTTTCATAATTCCGGAATTAACAAAACCAACTATCATAACTGTAGTAGCTGATGAGGACTGAATCACCGCTGTTACACCTGCACCCAGAAGCACTGCAAAAATCTTCTTGGATGTAAGCTTTTCAAGCACTCCTTCAAGTCTGCTACCTGCCATTTTAGATAGACCATTACCCAAATTGTTCATTCCATATAGGAATAATGCAAGCCCACCTATCATATTCAAAATATCAAAAACATCCATTAATTACCTCTTTTCACAAATCATCTCAAACCTATGATTTTATTATTCATAATCTCCTATCTTTATATTTTCGATGATAGTTGCCTGAGGTAAAAACTATGTACGCTCTTATGTAAAATCTATGTAAAATTATAGAAAAAGTGGGATGCTAATAAACATCCCACTTTTCTATTAATATATTACTTTTAACTTACTGTTATTAACCAGTTTAAACGGTGTATGGCTTCTAAGATAATTTATGAGAAGATCTGGCATCTCATCTGAATAGCTCTTAATAAGTTTACTATTTCCTATGCACTCATATCCACCAGTACCTGTTGATCTATAATTACTGGTTACAAGTGAATATTTGCTATCTTCTGATATATCTGTGCCGTCCAGCTTTTTAAGAGTTACAACTCTGTCTCCAACTGGTCTTGTAATATCAAATGTATATTCAAGACCTGCATAGAAATCATAATTATAATGTTCAACCTTAGGCTGCAGGAATACATTAGATATTTTGACATTTCCATTTTCATCAATATCAAAATATTCTGCGCATCTCTCAAGAGCCTGCTTAATTGTTTTTCCAGTAACTTCTTTTACTTCTACTGTGTTTGCAAACTGATATATTCCAAGTACGTCCCTTACTGTTATCTCTTTCTTAAGTCCAAGAGGATCATTTGAAAGACTTGTGCAGGAAAAATCTGCACCTGTATATTCGAGCTGAACCTGATTAAATATGGATGCAACCTTACTACCATGAAGTGCAGCATCAAGCTTTTCTTCCGGATTAATAGCCTCTTCAAGGCATCCTATTGGTTCATCAAGCCACTTCTCTACATTCTGACATAGACCATCCATATGCTTGTGATTATTGGCTATTACTTCATACCTATCATCTGGTGTCTTAACGTCAACAAGGTCAGAATGTATATTCCACTTTGAATTCTCTTGCACTGCTTCTAACATACAATACTTAACTGCCTTATCTGGTGGCTGTACTCCATATGTATTCTCGATAACTACTCCTGGAACCGACATGTGCTGATGTCCTGTGAGCATAATATCAAAATCAAGCTGTCTTGCTATCTTGCATGCAAGATTCTCTTCTGTATCTGATAATAATCTTCCTGTAGTAAGATCTTCTTCAAATCCGCCATGATAAATACATATTGTGATATCACATTTATCCTTTATAATATCAAGCTGCTCTTTGAGTGCCTGTACCGGATCAAGAACTTCTAATTCAGTTAGATTCTCTTTTTGCTCCCACACATTAACATAACCTGTTACTGCACCTGTAATTCCTACCTTAGTACCATCTTCAAGTTCGTGAATGACATGCTGTTCTATGCCAAGCTCTCCTCTAAGATCCCTGACATTTGCACACACAAGTCTGGCTTTCATAGCCTTGGTATAATCCAGTATTGCATCATAACCAAAATTAAAATCATGATTTCCAAGTGTATAGTAATCAAGTTCCATAGCATTAAATCCTTCTGCTATAGGATTAAAATCATATTCATCTCTATGTTCCAGATAATATGAATTAAGTGGAGTTCCCTGCAGGCTGTCACCACCATCTATTACAAGTGTATTCCCATCTTTTTGTATCTGCGATGCTATACAAAAAAGCCCCGCATTTTCGGGGCAGTTTTTTGCATAGTTTATTGGAAATACATGTCCGTGAGTATCTGATGTATAAATGATACGCATTGTTTTTCCTCTATTCTAAAATTATTGAATTCATCCTCTTGTAAGTTTAACTCTTATCTTAGTAGAAATATATTCTATTATAAGAATCAGAACTATAAGTCCTGCCAGGATTGCACCTGCTTCGTTCCAACGATAAGCATTCATGGCAAAGATAAGTGGAGCACCGAAACCACCGGCTCCTACCATACCAAGGATTGTAGCATCTCTTAAGTTTATATCAAATCTATAAATTGCAGTTGATGCAAAATTAGGCATCAGCTGTGGAAGTATACCATATCTGATTTTCTGCCATGTATTACAACCAGCTGCATCAAGAGATTCTATTACATGTGTATCAAGATCTTCTATAGCTTCGATATACATCTTACTGATCATACCGATTGAACATACACCCATTGTAAGGAGACCTGCAAAAGCACCAGGTCCAGTTACTCTTATGAACATAAGACCATATACAAATGCTGGAATTGTTCTAACTGCCATTATCAGCATTCTACCAACAAATGCTATAGGCTTTGGTGTAAGGTTTGACGCTGAAATAAATGCAAGTGGAATAGATATAATCGCACCAACAATTGTACCGAGAAATGCGATACAAATAGTTTCCAGCATCAAATAAGGAACACCTGAAGTTGTCTTGAAATCAAACAGGAATGATAAGTCAGGTGTAAAAATACCTTTTATAACATTAATTGCTATTTGTCCGCCACCTTCTGTAGCACCACTTGTCTCAACACAGCTTGCGCTCCATATGATAAGTGCAACTGTTATAACAGCAAGTACTAAATTATATATCCAGTTTTTGGGACGTTTATTATAAGCTTCTTCAATTCTCTTATTCATCACTATGCCTCCACCATTAAACCAATTTCTTACGGAAATATCTGCTGATTGATTCAATGATAAATACCGTTACAAAGAGGGCTATGAGCATCATTCCAACACTTGGATAATCACGCCATCCAATTCTCTCATTCAGAATGATACCAATACCACCGGCTCCAACATAACCAAGTACAGCTGCATATCTTACGTTACCTTCAAAGTTGAAAAGACAGTTTGACAGGAAAAATGGCAAAACCTGTGGAACAATCGCTGACATAAATGCTCTTGTCTTGGTTGCTCCCATTGCTTCCATAGCTTCAAAAGCTCCCATATCTACTGTTTCAATCTCTTCATAAGTAAGCTTACCAATATATGCAAATGAGAATATTGCTATAGCTACTGTACCTGCAAGTGTACCAAGACCAAATATAAGAGTGGCAACAAGTGCAGTTACAATTGTAGGAAGTGTTCTTACAAGACTGAACATAACTCTTATTATAGTTACAATAGCCTTATTCGGACATACATTTGTACTGGCAAGCATGGCAAAAGGTACTGACAGAATTGAACCTGCAAGTGAACCTATAAGTGACATCTTGATAGTATCAAACAGTGGTCCCCATACAGAACTAAGGTATTCAACCTTAGGTGGGAACATCTCTCCCAGAATTACAAAGAACTGACCGATTCTGGTAGTCAGAGTCTTCATATCAAATCCAGTTATCTTAACAGACAATGCGCACATAGCAATTATAAGTATCACATATATAGGTGCGCGACTTGCCTTCTTGGATACACTCTTGCCATTTGGAAGAGTGTAAACATGTGGTTTAAAAAT
>CAMJFD010000203.1 GCA_946404845.1 uncultured Butyrivibrio sp.
TAACTATGAAGTCACCTGTCTCTTCTCTTTCTACACCCATGATGGCATCCATCTTGGTAAGTTCTTCCATATCCTCACCACGAGTCATCTGCTTTGCAAGAATATCACATGCTTCATAGAGCTTAGTTGATTTATCACTCTGACCTGAAATGATAAGAGGAGTACGAGCTTCATCAATAAGAATTGAGTCAATCTCATCGATGATAGCATAGTTAAGACCACGCAGAACGCACTGTTCCTTGTAAATAGCCATGTTATCACGCAGATAATCGAAACCAAGTTCGTTATTAGTTACATAAGTAATATCACAGTTATAAGCATCACGTCTCTCGTCTGAAGTCATGCTGTTGAGAACAACACCAACTGTAAGTCCGAGGAATTCATGAATCTTACCCATCCACTCAGCATCACGCTTAGCAAGGTAATCGTTAACTGTAACTACGCATACACCCTTTCCATCAAGGGCATCGAGGTATGATGGAAGTGTGGCAACAAGTGTCTTACCTTCACCAGTTCTCATCTCAGCAATACGGCCCTGGTGCAGAATAACACCACCAATCAGCTGTACTCTGAAGTGTTCCATACCAAGCACACGCTTACCAGCTTCTCTGACTGTTGCATATGCTTCTGGGAGAATATCATCAAGTGTCTGTCCCTCAGACAACCTCTTTTTAAATTCTGCAGTCTTAGCTTTCAGCTCTTCATCTGTAAGAGCCTGCATCTTAGGCTGAAGTGCCTCAATAGCATCAACAGTGCTCTTTATTCTCTTAAGCTCTCTCTCGCTATGAGTTCCAATAATTTTGTCTATAATACTTGCCATACTAATTTACTCCAATCGATGTCTTGGATGAACACTATCCCTACATAGCACTCATCTGCAAATATTCCTGCGGACCAAAATAGCGCAGAAATCCGGTTACTATTCTATCAAATTTCAGCCTAGGATTCAATATAACCTTGCATCCTATTATTCAGACATGCTTGTATAATTACGATTTAGAATATATACGTAATAATAACCGATTTTTTTATATAAATAATCATCTTCAGTAAGATTATTGTTTTCTATAAAATTCTCCATCTCTTCGATATGCTCTTTGGTCGCAATATATGCAGTAGTCATATCAGTTCCTACATAGTCTCCGTAGAAACTCTCATCAGAGAGCCACTTAGTACCGTCCATATCTCCAAATGAATTGATAGAAGCAATTATTATGTCTCCGTTACCATACACACTTAAGATATTCGAATAATCAAATGTTGAATATCCGGCTTCACACCCATTTTGAAGAACATAATCAATGACTTTCTGTTCGCTGCTCTCCGCTGTATTATCTGCCTTAATCATTAAAGTATACACATTTATATCTGTTGTAAATGTTACAATAAGTGCTGCTACTACTATTACAGCCCTTATTATATGCATGAGCCTTCGAGGCAGATAATAATTATCCCATATAAGTGCCACTCCAACACCTATTACAAATATACTTACAATATAGTATCTACTTGCAGATTCAATCGTAGTATATGCAAAGGCAAGTACTATAAAAATAAATGCTGCAGGAATTGCAAGGAGCGATCTATGTCTAATATTCATCTCTGGTATATTTGAATTTATTGTTTTTCTATTATTATCAGTTACATTATCTGCATTTTTATTATCATCAGAAGTATCTACTACAGATTTATTTTTATCCTCTTTAAATACTTTTTTTAATAATAACAATATAAATCCAGCTGCAGACAGTACTGCGAGCACAAGTATACAATAACTTGAATATTTATCCTCTGTATAAAGGCTCACAACATCTGGAAGAACTTCATTTATAAGTTTCTCTGTTCCATGTCTTAAATTACGTGATGTGCTTTCGCCAAATATACTATTCATCTTCATACATATGAATGAGATTATGCTTACAAGCACTGTATAAAGAGCCTGATAGGAAACGCATATTTTTTTATTACGAACGGTATCATACAGGCTCAGTACCAGATGTGTTCCGGTAAGCGGAATGTATACCATGAGAAGTCCGCGCATACCCTGAAGGCCCATCAGCACAGCAAGTATGACTCCTATAACTTCCATTACATAGTGCTTTGTCTTAGTATCTACTTCCGTCTCCCACAATATGAGCATGTAGAAAAAAACTATAAGATGCGGACTGTAATAACATGCAAGTAGCGCAAACATTGATAATGACTGCCTTATGTTACTGGCAACTACAAGTGGCACAAGAACTGCTATTGTACCAGCAACGCTGCTAAATCCAATCCTGCCATAATATATAGCCATCAGTACAACGAGAATTATAAGCATAATTGAACATGCCATTCCCATTGAAACTGAGAGATCACCTGTTAATCTATATAGAACAGCCGCAATATTTGGAGCAGATATTATTCTGGTCTCTGTCGATGCGATCCATGTATCAGGCTGTACAAATCCATTATCTGCAATAACTTTGGTCAGTACAGCTTCTGATGCCATATCGGCATCCAGCATAGTCTTGTAATGGAATATGTTGGATATGCAATAAATCATGATCGTACCAATTGCCAGAAATAAAAATATGTACTTCAAAAGGCTGTTATCTTCAACTTTGTTATCCATTTATTATCCTCGAAATTATAATGGTCTTTTTCTATAATTATTTTTCTATAAATAAATATTAGGTCAAAAGTAATTGTGTATATCTGTTGTATTACTTATTATTTCTAATAAAAACAGGCCATTACTTGGGTTTGTCCTTCATAATAGCCTGTTTACATATTTTATTTGTATTCAGAATACTAAATTAATAATTCTTAGCTTCCTCTTCGCCATTCATAACTCTGATAGCGCCCTGAGCAAGTGCAAGGAGTTCATCTTCACCTGGATATACTGTTACAGGAGCGATGAATTCAACATGTTCTTTGATTCTGTTAGTAATCATTTCGTTATAAGCGATACCACCAGTTACGATGATCTGGTCTACCTTACCCTTAAGTACTGCAGCCTGAGCACCGATGTTCTTAGAGAGCTGGAAGATAAATGCATCAAGTACAAGCTTTGCCTTAGCATTTCCTTCATCTGCCATCTTAACAACTTCACGTGCATCATTTGTTCCAAGATATGAGTTGAAACCACCGTTACCAACTGCCATCTTGTAAACTTCCTTCTCAGAATACTTTCCTGAGAAGCAGAGCTTAATAAGTCCGCCTGTTGGAAGACCACCAGCTCTCTCTGGTGAGAATGCTCCATCACCATCAAGTGCGTTAAATACGTCGATTACTCTACCGTTCTTGTGTGATCCAACTGAAACCCCACCACCAAGGTGAACAACGATAAGATTTAAGTCTTCGTATTTCTTACCAGACTCTTTAGCAAAACGTCTTGCTACAGCCTTCTGGTTAAGTGCATGGAATACAGATACTCTTTCGATTCCATCTACACCTGAAAGTCTAGCTTCATCACATAATTCATCAACTACAACTGGGTCAACGATATATGATGGAACACCGATTTCATCAGCGATATCTCTTGCAAGGATACCACCAAGGTTAGAAGCATGCTGTCCTGAAACACCAGCCTCAAGATCCTTGATAAGTGCATCTGTTGTAGCATATGTACCACCAGCGATTGGCTTTAACATACCGCCACGACCAACGATAACGTTGAATGACTTAACGTCGATATTCTGGTCCTTAAGGAAATTAAGAATGATATTCTTACGGAAATCCTTCTGTGCTACGATTGAATCAAACTGAGCAATTTCTTCTGTTGTGTGACGAAGTGTCTCGTCTACGATAAGATTCTCGTCTTCAAAAATACCAAGCTTTGTTGATGTAGAACCTGGATTAATAATAAGAGATTTAATCATAATTAAAGTGTTCCTTTCTTAAGGTCTTCTGCTACTACAGCTGCAAGAGCGATTGAATTAAGCTTAACTTCAACACTATCTGATCTTGATGTAAGGATAACTGGAGCCTTTGTTCCTGTAAGAACGTTACCATTCTTAACATCACCCATACGTACCATTGTCTTGTAAACAAGGTTACCAGCGTGGATATCTGGGAACAGAAGGATATCAGCGTCACCAACTATCTTACGATCAAGTGCGCCAGCCTTATGCTTAGCAGCTTCTGGATCAATAGCAAGGTCCATACTAAGTGGTCCATCTACGATACAATTTTTGATTTCGCCAGCTTCGTTCATCTTAGTAAGCTCAGCAGCTTCAACTGTAACAGGCATCTTTTCGTTAACTACTTCTACAGCTGCAAGTGGAGCAACCTTAGGCATATCTACGCCACATGCTCTTGCAACATTAACTGTATATTCGATAATAGCCTTTTTATCCTCAAGTGTTGGATATGGCATAAATGCAACGTCTGAAAGGAACAGAAGTCTGTCCATTCCTGGAACTTCAAATACACATACGTGTGAAAGAGGCTTACCTGTACGAAGACCAACCTCCTTGTTAAGTACACTCTTAAGGAATGTCTTAGTATCAAGAGCACCCTTCATATAAATATCAGCCTTACCGTCATGAACAAGCTGAACAGCCTTGATAGAAGCCTCTACCATGTCCTTCTCATCGATGATCTCGTACTGTGACAGATCCATATCGATTGTCTTAGCAATCTCTTCGATTTTGTCCTTATCACCTACAAGAATTGCATCAGCGATTCCCTGATCCTTAGCTGCCTTTACAGCCTCAAGAACTGGAGCATCCTGAGCTACAGATACTGATAATTTTTTGGTACTAGCACTCTTAAGCTTAGCAAGAATGTCGTCGAAACTCTTACTCATTTGTAAAACCTCCTAATAATATAAAACATAATTGATTAAAGCGAATGCTTCATCTATTACTATCTAATTTAATGCATAAACGCCCTTACGCACTCGTTAAAATAATAACACTTCAATTTATATAATTCAATAAATTAAAAGTAAAGCTTTAGAAAACTTCGATTTATCTACACTATATCTTCTTCACTCTTCGAATATCTATATGCCTTTTTATTTTGATTAATTTTAAAACAGACTACTCTATTTTTGTATAGAGCAGTCTGCTTTTTTATATCTATTTACTAATTATATATGACTTTCATTGCAGCTTAGAAGCCTTCTCTTCTGCGCTGTTTTCTGAGTTCAATACGTTTCTCTGCGCCCTCCCACTCAGCCTTTTCACTTTCTGTCTTAACATTAAGTCCATAAGGAACGAGTACCGGAGTATCGTCATCATCGATACATACTTCTGTCAGATAAGCTCTGTTGAGAACATGTCTCATACCAGTTCTATAATCTTCAACATATGTATCAACTCTAACTTCCATAGAAGTCTTGCCTACATGTGTAATCTTACCTATCAGTACAACAATGTCATTTAATTTAGCACCCTGTTTGAACTGCATATTATCAACTGCTGCAGTAGTAACAGGATTACCAGAATGACGAATCGCAACAGTTACCGCTAACTCATCAATCCACTCCATAAGTCTTCCACCAAATAAACGATTTTCACCATTTATATCCTCATACTTAATGATCCTTGTCCACTCTGTTGTTGAGTCAGAAA
>CAMJFD010000204.1 GCA_946404845.1 uncultured Butyrivibrio sp.
ATACGAATTGCTCCATGACTAAAGTCATTCTCGCAATTCTACAAATATTCGAGAACCGCTAATTTACTGCGTAAATTGCTAATCTCTCATATTTGTTCGGGTCATAAAGTCAAAATGCTTAACATGCAAGCATGTACGCATTTATGACTTTTGACACCTATATCATTATATAAAAGAAAATAGAGCGGTGAAAAAATGATATTCATTTTCATCGCTCTATTCTTATTAAATCTTTAATCGTTAATACAATTAAGCAATCTGACCAGCTATTGCATAGCCTTTCTTTGTCTTACCAAATCCTGCGCTATAATATGTCTTATTGCCATTTATCCACTTATTATAAACACTCTTCTTAATCTGTCCATTTCTAAGACCTGCAAAACCAAGATATACACTCTGTCCCTGAGGAATATATACTGATCCTGTATATACAGTTTTCTTTCTCCAGCCAGATATATAGTATCTTGTATTACCAGATGTAGCCTTCAGTGTCTTATATGAAGAAGAATCTGAATATGAAGGATAAGTATAATTCAAACCGGAAACTGAATTACCATTAGCATCTACCATAATCATAGCATAGTCTAAAATATTAGTACCCTTCTTTTTAGACTCTTTAACAGTCTTGATAATATCTGTTTTAGATAAATTTGCTCTTGTAAGTGTTACATTAACATCATATACATCATATCCAGGATACAAGCTTGAATGATATCTAAAAGTTGATGAATTAAGCTTAAATGTAGCCTTCTTAGCCTTAGCTCCCTTATATAGCACACAGCTAACCTTACCACTGTTTGCCTTAGTAAGCTTTACTGATGCAGCTTCTGCTGTTGTACCTGTAGCTGTAATAGCAATTACAAGTGCAAGCATAAGAGCCGCACACATTTTTAATGTTTTCTTTAACTGTTCCATTTTTTCCTCCTTAGTTGCTCCCTATGAAAATTGTTCTCCCCGCATAGAACAGTCTTAATTATAAAGTATTTGGTATCTGAGTTCAATGCAAAAAAGTTTCGAATTTATGACACTCTATTTGAAATTTTCTTGCAATTCATCCAAAAGATTGATGATATTTAACATTAAATGTCCGACAATTGTATTTGTATGTACAAATTATTCACTTTAGCTTTCACAATTCGAAACATTTTTACTATTTTTTTGCATATTCTTTTACATTCCGTTTAATATATTCCACCAATACCTGGCACACAGAAAAAATCGGTGGCCATAAGACCACCGATTTTGATAGAGCCCGTTCGAGTTGACTCTATTTATCTGATACCAAGTATACCTCGGAAGAAATATTTTTAATAAGCATTTTAATAGTCAACTTTCATCATGCACAGACCATGTGGACCAGCTGTCGGGCCTGCCTTCTGTCTATCCCTGGCTTCTAGTATATCTACCATCTCCTCTGGTTTAATATTGCCATAACCAACTTCTAACAGAGTACCTGTAAGGATTCTGACCATATGCTGCAGGAACCCATTACCATGATAATAGAATCTGATATAATTACCACTCTCTTCTATTCTGATATTATCAACACATCTTACTGTAGACTTCTTCATCCTTGTATTACCGCAGAAGCTCTTAAAATCATGCGTTCCAACAAGATGCTCTGCAGCCTGTTTCATGAGCTCAACATCAGGTTTATTCTTTAATATGGTTACATATTTCCTATCAAAAACAGGCTTGGATGCACCATACCAGCAAGTATATCTATATGTCTTACCAATGGCATTATACCTGCTGTGGAATCTGTCAGCACATATCTTGACTTCATTAATGCTGATATCTTCTGGCAGGAATCTGTTCATATATTCCTGAATCTCTGATTCACTAAGATCTGTATCCATAAAGGCATTAGCAGTCATTGCTCTTGCATGCACGCCGGCATCAGTTCTGCCTGCACCAATTACCTCAACATTCTTAATTTCACCATTTTCCATTTCTGGTCTGCCACTCATAGAAACCATTCTAGTCAGAACTGATTCAATCTTGCCCTGAATAGTCATATCCTTATTAGGCTGACGCTCCCATCCATAGAATTTAGTACCATCATAGCTGATTATAAATTTATAATTTCTCTTCATCAAACATATCCCTTTATCTTATTAAGCAAAACATCTGTGAATTATCTCAATAATTCTATCCTGCTGCTCAGGTGTCATTTTATTATCACTAGGAAGACACAGACCTCTATCAAAAATGTCCGCTCCAACATCTACTGCAGCTCCTTCATCAATATATGCATTACTCTGTCCTCTGCCATTTCCCTTAGCAGTTACAAATGCATTTGATCTGTATATAGGCTGCATATGCATTGGTTTCCAGATAGGTCTTCCTTCTGCATTTATACTTGATATAGCTTCAAGTATTTCAGTAGGACATGACTTACCTTTTTCACTGATATAAAGAGCCTTCTTCTCTCCTCTTACAGTCTGACACATCGCATCCTTATCAATTATCATACAGCTGAGCCAGAAGTTAGGCTCTGAATTTGCTGCATCATAAGGATTCATCTTAACAGGAAGATCCTTAAATCCCTCTTTATATCTTTCATAGATAGCTTTTTTCTGAGCGATATGTTCATCCAGATGTGGCATCTGTCCTCTTACGATACCTGCAATTATATTGGACATTCTATAGTTATAACCGATTTCCTCATGCTGATACCAAGGTGCATCTTCTCTTGACTGTGTTGACCATTTTCTGACCTTATCAGCATCTTCCCTGGAATCTGTCAGGAACATTCCACCTGCAGAACCTGTAATAATCTTATTTCCGTTAAATGAGATTATATTATAATTACCAAATGTTCCTGTCTCTTTGCCCTTATATTTAGCACCAAGTGATTCAGCTGCATCTTCTACAATAAGTGCGCCGTGTGCATCACAGACTTTTTTGATCTCATCAATCTTACCTGGTGTTCCATACAGATGTGCAATTACTACAATCTTAACTTCAGGATAGATTTCAAAAGCCTTTTCAAGAGCTACAGGATCCATATTCCATGTATCTGCTTCTGTATCGATGAATACTGCTTCTCCATCTTCATATGCAACAGGGTTAATAGTTGCATCAAATGTCATATCTGAGCAAAAAACCTTATGTCCACGAAGTGTACCTTCATTAGGTCTTGCCATTCCATATATCTTCTCTGCTGCAAGTTTGGTTCCAAGATGAAGCGCTGCAGTTCCGGCACTAAGTGCTACTGCATATTTGCATCCAACATATTCTGCAACAAGTCTTTCAAGTTCATTTATATTCTCTCCTACAGTAGAGAGCCAGTTTGTGTCATAGGCCTCCTTGACGTATTTGATTTCTTCGCCATGCATTGTAGGGCTTGATAACCATACTTTAGATTCAAATGGTTCTATTCCAGAGAAATCCTTTGTACTATTCATATGACAATCCTTCTTTCCCAAAAAAGTATTTCATACTATTCTACCACATATCGCCAAAATACAAAATCTACAACACTATGTAACCTTGTCACACAAGCATCAATTGAGCTCATATAGATTAAATAGTATAATTAATCACAAGCTATTTGTAATGTAAACAATTGAACAAGGAGATTTCAAAGTATGAGTCTTATTACAGAAGATATGATAAATGAAAACAAGAAATGCATGCTCTATGCAGAGTTTTTCAAAGCATTCCAGACAAGCGAAAAAAACATGAATTCTGAATTTCTCGATTCTATAAGATGTTCTGGTATATATATTCCAAAGCCTTGGGAAGTAATAACAGATTACAGGCAAAAGGCTACAGATGAAGGATTAAGCAAGGAATGGATTGATAAATATATTCCTGAAAATTTGAGCGATAAGAGCTTATATTAAACCTATCATCTATCTAAGGAGATTTCATTTAAAATGTTATATAGAAAACAGGATGACTATGATGCTTTTAAATGCATCGCTGGATCATGTCCTAAGAGTTGCTGCATCGGATGGCAGATAGTAATAGACGATGACAGCCTTGATAATTATGCTCAAATAGCCAAAAAACAGGCTATAGCTATGAAAAATAAGAATTTATCTACTATTTCAGATGAATCAGATTCTACATCTTTTGAATACAAAATACTTGAAGGCGTTGATTTTGAAGAAGGTTGCTTTCGCCAGAACGGTAGACGATGCAGTATGCTAAATCCAGATAATTTGTGTTCGTTACAGATTGAACTTGGTGAAGATAATCTATGCACGACATGTAAACAGTATCCTCGTCATATAGAAGAGTTTCAGGATATCCGAGAATATTCTCTTTCTTTATCTTGTCCAGAAGCTATTCATATGCTGCTCACAAGAACCACTCCTCTTAATTTCATAGAATGCGAGGATGATACAGAAGATGATCCCGAAGAGTTTGAAGACTATGATTTCATGCTCTTTGACAGATTGGAATATGCAAGAGATATCTTATATAAGATTGCATGTAGCTCTATTATTCCATTTCAGACTAGACTCGATCTAATAGTAGAAGCGGCAGCCAGACTTCAAATCTGCTATGATGAAGGTGAACTGTTTGAAATGGATGATATTGTATCAGAATATTCTGATCTTATAGCAAGCGGAACTAATATAAGTGCCGGACATCTTTCCAGTCTCAATATTCCATCATATTCATCAGAATCGATGCAGGATTTATATGAATATAATCTTGATGCCCTTAAACTATTACTACGACTTGAGATGTTGGAAGATGACTGGAGTAGGACTATTACAAATACAATTTCCTATATACAGTCAGATATTACAAATTTCAAAAATGTGCTTGATACAACTGACAATAAAGATAAATCTTTTGCATGCCAGCAGATACTAGTATCTTTATTATTTACTTATTTTTGCGGTTCTGTTTATGACGGACAGATATATGCAAGAGCATGCATCTGCACACAAAGTGTTAGATTCATGATGATGATTTATAGTGCCTATACACCTAATTCCCATAGTCACAATAATGATCTGAACATAGAATTACTATCCAAAGTAGTTTATCTATATTCAAGAGAAATAGAACATTCTGATATTAATATGAACGAAATTATAGATTGGTTCAGTTCACAAATATAGAGAATATAAAACTCCTGCACTCCATTATGCAATGAATAAGTTATCATTTTACGAAGTGCAGGAGATATTTTACTTAACTTCAAATACTATTTGTTTTTCTTCCTGTGCAAAATCCAATACTTTTACTGTTTCTGTTTTTATTCTATATACTACACTTACTGTTTATACAGCAATTGATTCATTTTTTACATCATTTTCAGCATCATTATTTATTATGGTATCAGCTACTTCAGATACCCCGTGTTCTACCTTTGATCTGCTAATAGCATTTTCCAGTTTTTCGGTAGTACTCTTTATAAACTCACTGATCTGCTTTTCATTTACATCTCTCGGATATGCATATGGAATATTAATCCTATCTACTATCGATGCATTTGGCGCCACAGAGAA
>CAMJFD010000205.1 GCA_946404845.1 uncultured Butyrivibrio sp.
CTTAAGATTAACGTTATCCAAAGCCTTAACACCTGGATAAAGCTTTGTGATTTCATTCATTTCCAAAATATAGTCTGCCAATGTAACACCTCCTGCTTATAATTGCCAGTCCATTTAGCAGTTGACTTTCTCTCCAAAATTCTCCGCCCAAAATTACCGAAATAATACTCTTTTTCTTAAAAATTGAGCGGGGCAGTCATGCCCCGCCCAATGCAATGTTTTAATACTCAAATACTAAAATACTAAATGCTAATTAGTTAGCCTGTGGATATCCATTGCTATCAAGTGTGTAGTAACCTGTATCTACAAGTTCTTCCTGAATATTATCAGCTGTAACTACTGTAGGAACGAGCAGGTATGAAGGAATGATTCCTGTACCATTGTTATATGATTCTGTATCATATGCACATTCAAAGCTCCATCCTGATGCATCGATAAGACCTGCATCTGGTGTCTCGCCGTTAAGAAGAGCGATACCAAGATCAAGTGTTGCAACAGCTTCGTTTGCAACTGCCTTATAAACTGTCATTGTCTGCTTGCCATCAATGATGTTTGCAAGGTTTGCAACGTCACCATCCTGACCTGTGATGATAACTGTGTTGTCACCAGCATAGTCAGTTCCGATAGCCTGTGTAACGCCAAGTGCTGTTGAATCGTTAGAGCAAAGAGCTACATCGAGCTGTGTGCCATCTGAATAATATGATCCAAGAATGTTCTGCATTCTCTCCATTGCTGTTGCTGTATCCCACTGTGCTGTAGCAACCTGATCAAACTCTGTCTGACCTGAAGGAACTACAAGTGTACCAGCTTCAATATATGGCTTAAGTACATCATAAGCACCGTTAAAGAAGAATCCAGCATTATTATCAGCAGGATCACCAGCTGTGAACTCAATGTTATATGTCTTGTCACCGGCATTATCAAGGTCAAGAGTATCTACAACGTACTGTCCCTGAAGTGTACCAACTGTATAGTTATCAAATGATACATAGTAGCTAACTGCATCTGTGTTCATGATCAAACGGTCATAAGAAATAACTGGGATTCCAGCATCCTTAGCATCTGCAAGAACCTGTGAAAGTGATTCACCATCGATAGCTGCTACTACAAGAAGATCAACTTCATCAGCGATAAGTCCCTCAATATCCTTAACCTGCTGATCAATCTTATTATCTGAATATGTAAGTTCTACTGTGTAGCCCTTACCTTCGAACTGCTCTTTAAGATATGAACCATCTCTATTCCATCTCTCAAGTGACTGTGTAGGCATTGCAATACCAACTGTCTGATCACCAGCTGCAGCTGTATCTGTAGCTTCTTCTGTTGTCTCTTCTGTTTCTTCTGCAGCTTCTTCTGTTGCCTCTTCTACTGCATCAGTAGTTTCTTCTGCTGTCTCTTCTACAGCATCTGTTGTCTCTTCTGTTGTTCCAGATGATGAACATCCTGCAAGTAATGCAGATGTCATTGTTGCTGCAAGTACCATTGATAAAAACTTCTTCTTCATAAATTGTAACCCTCCTATAAAATAGATGAGATTATATAATTGCTTTTTGCCACAAGCAATTACATACTCTGTTTACAAATAAAATGTTAGCATAATAAAAAATAAATTTTTTGTGAACCAATAGCATTGATTTGTGAAAATAAAATAAACTGTACGGATAATCCGTACAGTTTATAACAAAAAAATGCTAGTGGTGTGCTACTCATTTTTAGGATTTTCAGTTTCCATTGAATCCTTTATTATATGTGACTTTATTTATTCTTCGGTAGTCTGGTACACTTCTTCCTTGTTATGGAAGCCTCCTTCAATGATTATTTCATCTATATTTTCAACGTTAACAGGTACTGGTTCCAGTTCCAGATATGGAATGTTATAACTTCCATCATAAATTGTGCTATCTATATCCAGTTCTTCACCATTAGCCAGCATAACTGCATATTCTGCAGCAGCTGTAGCTTCCTCTTCTACTGACTTAAATATAGTAACGAGCTGTGTACCCTGTACGATACGCTGACATGCCATCAGATCTCCATCCTGACCAGTTATATATATCTTGCCAGCCTTTCTTTTCTCTGAAAGAGCCCTGAATACCTGGGTTGCAACATCATCATTGCCGCACATGACTGCATCTACATAAGGATATTCATCAAGCGCCTCCTTTACTATATCGTAGGCCAAAAGAGCATTCCAATTATCACATCTGTCTGAATATACTACCTCTATTCCACTATTTTCTATTTCACTATAAAATCCTGCCTCAACCTGCTTGACATTATCATCTGTAAGAGGGCCTGATATCATAACGATATCACCGCCACTTGGCAATGCCTCTTTTAGAGCCTGTGCCATCTGCCTTCCAACTCTCTCATTATCAAATGATATATACAGATCCACGTCACTTTTTTCTGCAAGTCTGTCATAAGATATAACTTTTATTCCCTTATCTGCAGCCTCCTGCAAAACTTCAGACAGTGCTGTGCAGTCAACAGGTATTACTACTATTACATCTACATCTTCTTTAATCAGATATCTAATTTGTGCTATCTGCTGCGCAGAGTCACCATTTGCACTTTGCACATTTACAGATGCTCCCAGTTCTTCTGCCTTTGAGATAAAAACATTTCTATCTCTTATCCATCTCTCTATTACAAAAGAATCAAAACTCATTCCAATTGTAATCTCTGAGTCCCCTTCTGTTACGTTGACATCATCAACCTCCTGCTCCTTAGTACAACCACAGCATGTACCTGCCATTGTTGTTATAACTGCCGCCATTATCAGTCTCTTACCCCAGATAAACTTCTTCTCCATACTGTATCCCCTTTTTATAATTAACCCCTAAACTCTGTTGGTGATACCCCTTCATATTTCTTGAAGATTCTACTGAAATAATTAGGATCACTATATCCGCACATTATACATACTTCCTTGATACTATACTGAGGATTTGCAAGATACTCCTTGGCCTGTTTCATCCTCAGATGAGTTAGATACTCTATAAAATTCTCTCCAGCTTCCTGCTTGAACAGTTTACTAAAATAATATGGGCTTATATCAACTGTCCTTGCAACGTCATCCAGATTAATGTCCTCAGCAAAATGCTGATTGATATATTTTATAGCTTTGCCTACTACACTCTCTGACCTTTCCTGCTTGGATGTATTTATTTCATTGCAAATTCTCTTTGTATTATCTACAAACCACTTGGATATCGCTGCCATATCCCCTGCTGAGGCAACATCTGTCAGATAACTCTCATGTTTTCTGGTCTCCATACTAAGAGTTCCGCTCTCCTGAGCCTTATGTTCCAAGCTTAAAATCAGTTCCATAAGTTTCATCTTAATTTCGCCAAAAGAAATATTATCCATCATCTCAAATCTTGATACTATTTCTATAGCAACATCCGCCGCTCCAACCTGGTCGCCTTTGATTCCAAGCTGTATAAATTTATCTTTTAGTTCTGTAGGATAATTTGTATTCTCTTTTTCCTCTTCTGCTGCTGATAAATCCATGATATGTACAACATGCTTATCACTTCGCTGTATACTCCTTACAGCTTCTCTATATGAACTATAGGCCTGGTCAATTATCTTGACATCGCCTATTCCCGCCCTGAATTTTAGATCCAGGTTTTCTTCAAGTTTTCTGATCATATTTCTGATTCTGGTAATAGCTTCAACTCGCTGATCATACACAAGTCTGTCTTTTTCACATGGCACATATATTACAATACGGTTTCCCATTATAGGTCCAACTATACAATCCATATAGCTTCTGACCATCTCGTATAACACAGAATAACTCTTATTCATTCTGACATTTGAGCCAAGCGCATTTGTAAGACTTCCATTTTCTATAGAATCTCCAAATTCCAGAACCATTATATATCCAAACTCTTTTTGAATATCCAGCATTTCAAGATAACTGCGACCTTTTCCAGTCTCATCATCCTGCAACAGATTATTAATAAATGCTGTTTCTATCATTGGTATGACAATCTCAAGTTTTTCTCTGGTCTTAAGATCATCACTTCTCTTCTTTCTTGCATTCTCAACCTGAGTCATTGCCTTAACACATACATCAACAACTTTCTGCTTGTTGATAGGTTTCATGACATACTCCATAACTCCCAGATTGACTGCTTCCTGAGCATAAGAGAAACTATCATACGCTGTAATAATAATAAATACTATTGATTTGTTGAACTTCTGAACCTCCTGTATAGCCTGTATACCGGATAGTCCTGGCATTTGTATATCGACAAATGCTATATCTGGTCTGAAGCTCTCAGCCTGTTCAATTATTTCTCTTCCTGTTTTTACAGTAATGATTTCACATTCGCTGCCAAAATTTGATTTAATCGTATTTTTGAGAGATTCTCTCATAATACCCTCATCATCTGCTATCAAAATACGAAACATATAACCCGCTCCTATACCTCTATTTTAGGAAGCGTGAGGGTTACTGTTGTGCCTTTTCCCTCACCTTCACTCTCTATTTGTAATACATTCTCCTGCTCAAAATATAGAGCAAGTCTCGAGATAACATTATCCATTCCAATTCCAGTAGTATCATCTTCGTGCCGGGTCTCAAACTTACCCATGATGCTATCTATCTGTTCCTGACTCATACCCTTACCATTATCTTCTACCCTGATAATTACAGAATCTCCGCCATCACTTATGCTCAGCTTGATCCAGCCTTCTCCCAGCATCTCTCTGATACCATGATTTACAGAGTTCTCTACAAGAGGCTGCAATATCATACTAGGCATTCTGTAATGTAGAACGCTTTCATCCACCTCTTTATCAAAAATGATATCACCGGCAAATCTTACATTTAATATGTATATATAATTTTCTACAACATTTAGTTCTTCCAGAATAGTTGTATCTTCTGTACCCTTTTTTACATTATATCTAAAAAAGTCTGCCATCTTGCCAAGGAAAATAGCTGTCTTCTCATCATCTTCCATTTCTGCCAGCTGAACTCCAGCATTAAGGGAATTAAATAGAAAATGAGGATTAATCTGAGCCTGCAGGAATCTAAGTTGCGCTTCCTTAAGATGGTTTTCCATCATCAATTCTTTTTCCTTCATGACCTTTTCAACTTCTGCACTTTCCTTGACCTTAATGACATACGCATTAAGAGAGTCCACCATCGTATTGAATGTACTGGTTAATACACCTATTTCATCATCCCCTTCTGCAGGAGGGAGCTTTTGTTCAAAATCACCTTCGCCAACAAATCTGGCTGCACTTGCCAGATCTACAAGAGGCGCAACTATGTTATTAGTCATACTTCTCATAAGAAGCAGTCCAATAACTATAAGTGACATAAGTAATAGAAAGCTTGCCAGCTCCATGTACCTGAGGGCTCTTTGAAGTGACTGGTAACTTGCCGCATTATTCTGGAACAGCTG
>CAMJFD010000206.1 GCA_946404845.1 uncultured Butyrivibrio sp.
CTCCTTTAAACACTGCTACCTACTAATTATAGCAACAGCAAATTGTATTGTAACATATGATATATGCTTCCAATACGTTACATATAATAACATATAGAAAATCAAAATTCATTTATAAAAAAAGCGAAATATGATATTTTATTCCCTAAAAGTGTCTGACTATTATCTTTTGTTTTTTTAAAGATTAACTAAAAGAAATCATAATGTCATGTTCATACTTTGTTCATATTTTACCAGTATATTTATATACATAGATAGTTGATGAATTCACTATCTCCCCCTCATAAGAAAATCGCAGAACACTCACAGTAATATGTGAGTGTTTTTGCGTGAAGATTCGGTTCTCTCCATTACACCGTTTCTTCAAACCTCCACACAGTGATTTGTAAATGATATCCCCCAAATATCATTAGGATCACAAAAGAATGCGTATCTGAGCAATAGCTTGTCCGCTCAGATACGCATTTTTATTTTCTTTGTGCAAATTCACAATGTTCCCCATAAATATAATATATAAAAGCGAAACTTCAGTAATTGTTTTTGTATAATACATGCTCATATATAAATAACTTGGAAACTATGCAATTTAGTGATTTTGACATGTAGCATAAATCAACAAATTATCAGATAATAGTTGCAGAACGCAGTATCTTTTACTACATTTTAAACTATTAACTATTTTTGGGAGGCAGAAGAATATGAAAAAAAATCATGCAAGAAGACTACTGTTTATAGCAGTAATGGTACTAATAATAGCAATACATCCATCTATAACGGCCAATGCAGCAACCACAACCATGTCAAACGCTGCATCTGTTTGTAACTATGTATATAAAGGGTATAATTCAGGTGTCTATGGACCTATTACAATCACAAAGGGAATCTATATAAGTGGAAACAGCCAAAAGTCATTTTATTTAATAACACTCTCAGGAACAGAAAGTGTATCAAATCAGACAACAGGATATCTGACAGATGCGCTTGCAGGATTCAATCTTAATAATAAATATTATCAGAATGTTGTTAGTATTATTACTTCAAATATTCCTCAAAATTCTAACTTAGTTCTAGCTGGCCATAGCCTTGGCGGCATGATTGCACAGCAGGTAGCTTCAAATACAACTATAAAAGCACGTTATAATGTACTAAATACTGTAACCTTTGGTTCCCCCCTTCTCTCAGCTGGTACAAGAGAAGGGACTGTAAGAAGACTTGGTGACACATCAGATATAGTTCCATATCTAAGCGGTTCAACAATTAACAATACTGCATGGGCAATTGCTGGTCTTAATCGTGAAAACGGAGGATATGGCACAAACGTTATAAAAGCACATACAGAGAGTTATTTAAGATCTGATGTATGGGGAAAATATGATGCAACAGGAACCAAATATGGAAGTGTAACATTTACTCTCGATTTATCTACACTTACATACTATAAATCACCAGTTACTGTTAATTAAATAAAAAGATCTACTCTGTATTTTCAAGTGAAATCTACTGATATATGATATGTATTTAATATATAAAAACTGTTTTTTAAAGGCGTAACTAATTACTAATAATTAGTTACGCCCTTTTAATAGGAATATGTTACGAAACTTTCCTATAAATATAATTAGTGAATTTTTCAAAATCTGATTTTATTAGATAATAGCGGTACTCTTAGGAAGATATAATCTTAGACACTCTTTATTTAATCTTTATATCATTAAGAAGCGCTACCCTGTTAAATGGAATAGAGAAATAATAGCCATCTACAAAATCAGTAGTCATACTAAATACATTATTAACTATATCAACACCTATCTTTTCGCCTTCTTCTCTTGTAATGTTCTCTCCGAACATATCTACGATATTTTGTGTAACATTTATACCAGTCATTTCATTCATGATAAATGCAGCATTCTTGTGACTAACAAGTGGCATAAGACCGCATATCATCTTGATATCAGGATTTACCTTTTTGATTTCATCATTAAAATATTTAATCTTGGATACATCTTCTTCTGTAAACACAGGCTGTGTAATAAAAAATGACGCACCAGCTTCCATTTTCTGGAATATTCGTTTGAGCTCTACATCCATATTCTTGCGATTGTAGTTGATACAGCCGCCAAATGTTATAGGATCCCTGTAAAACTCTTCATCATTCATATCCTTAATGAGATTCATAAGTGTAACTGAATTAAAGTTAAATACGCCCTTTACGCTCTGTCTCATAAGTGTAGGAACAGGATCACCTGTTATAACAAGGAAGTTCCTGACACCATTTAAATATGCACCCAAAAGATATGATCTCATGGCTATCATATTCTTATCTCTACAGCACAGATGAGGAACAACATTTATACCTGTTCCTTCTTTGATCTTCATTCCCATAAGAACAGGGTCAGCTCTGGTCCTTCCAGATGGAGAATCAGGAATTGTTATAGCATCTATCATAGACTTGGTAAGTCTGTTAGCTGCATCCATAACCTTCTGGTCATCTCCTCCAAATGGCGGAGATAATTCAACTGTTACAAGCTTATTATTAACAGTGCCATTCCAGAAACTGCTGTCTTTAAGGCGTTGTTTATCTTCTTCATCTTTATTAGTATGATTTCCAAATAAATGATTATTTTTTTCAAGCGATACATGCTCATGCACCTTTTGAATATACAAAGGATTTGTACCACAGCATCCGCCTATAATATCAACTCCAAGAGCTGCTATTTCCTGCATCTTTGAGGCAAAATAGTCTTCATTACCTCTAAAAACAGGTCTTCCAGATACAATCTTAGGATATCCGGCATTTGGTATGCATGAGATAAACTTGTCAGTACTACCAACAGCGTTTTTTAGAACTTCTATCATGCTGGATGGACCAATACCACAATTAAGTCCTATGGCATCCACATCATCTCTACTTGTGATTTTATCAAGCAGTCTTGCAGCGCTTATACCATTATTAGAATATCCATACTGATTCACACAGAACTGTACCCATATAAATGGGTCATATTCGCTATATTTGGTAGTAATATAATCAACTGCTTTTACTACTCCTTCAGCATCAGAAAATGTCTCAAAAACAAAATTATAGACTCCTGAGACTATAAATGAATCTATTATAGTTTCGTATTCTTCCTGTACCTCTAATTCATCTCCGGCAATAGGGCCTATATCTCCAACAACAAAAACTGTAGAATCACAAATAGCCGCGTGTGCATTTGCACACGCAGCCTTTATATTTTGTATAAGCCCAGCCTTATCGAGACCTAAACTCTGCATATTGGACGAAAAAGTATTAGTCCTAATTATGCCTGCTCCGGCTTTGATATACTCCCTATGAATATTTACAACCTTGCCCGGATCACTTGTATTAAATGACTCAGGAAGAATATCTGTATTATACTTGGCACCAAAATATGTACCAAAAGAACCATCTGTAAGTAATTTATTATTAAGTAAATATTCTTTTAATTTATTCATAATATCAGCTATTCTCGTTTACGTAGATCTGTACTCTACTCTGAATGATATCTGCAACTTCCTGAGCTGTCTTCTGTCCTTCAAAATAAGCAGCAGCTTCTTCTGTTACGATGTTGTAGATACTATCACTATAGTTACCAATTGAAGACAGATTATTGAGATAATCAATTACTGTCTGAACTTCTTCATCAGTCATTGGATCAACTATTATTTCTGTATCACCAATTGTATATGTTTCATCATATTCTACTTCATTACCGTTTTCATCAGTATATGTAGATTTCTTCTTAGCCTGTTCTCCAAGCTCCTCAAGTACTGAAACGCTAACCGGGAAGTAACCGTCTACTGATTTCTGGAAATCATTAGTAAGGAATCTTCTCATAAATTCCCAACATCCCTCTTTATTCTCAGATGTAGAACTCATAGCAATCTGCATACTTGGATATATTACTTCACCTGAACCATTTGAGGATGGGAATCCTACAAGAGAAATATCCTGACCAAATGTACCCTTCTTCATTGTATTGTACTCATCAAATGCTGAGAAATACATGATCTGAAGAAGTGATGTTCCATCTCTCCAATATGAAGAACTATCATTGTAATAGTCATCCTCTTCAAGCTCTTCCGGGAACTCATTAACAAATTCAAGGAGGCTGATAAAGTCTTCTGAATTGTAATTACATGTCTGTGTACCCCAGTCAATAAATGATGTTCCAGAAAGATCAAGAGCTGCCTGGAAGATTTCTTCTCTTGAATAAGGTCCAAAAATATTCTTGTATTCAACACCCTTAGCTTCTACAAGAGCCTTAAGATCATCAAGTGTCCAATTGCTAGAACCATCACCAACATCAGCTGTAGCTCCAACGACTGTTTCTACAGTAAATGAAGGGATTATCTGATACATTTTGTTATCATCATCTACGCACAGGCTCATAACACCATCTAGATAATCTGTACTGCTAATTTCTTCATCTGAATTAAAGTATGATGTAAGATCTTCAAAGAGTCCCTTTGAATTGTAACTATCAACCGGCATATTTGCATCAAGTACAAGGATATCTGGTGTATTACCGGAAACGATGTCAGTACTGAGCTTAGTTGCACCACCTGTATAGTCATTTTCTTCTGTATCATAGTCTGAATAGTCTACAATCTTAACTCTATATTTATCACTTTCCTTATTGAAAGCAACAACCTGCGCTCTTACATCATAATCAATATAATTACATCCAAGAGTAATAACCTGTTTATCAGTAACATCTTCAGGCTGAACCTTAGTCAGAAGAGATATATAACTATTACCTTCTGTATCAGTAAGAATAGCAACCATCTGAGTATCACTGATACCACACAGAGCAGCTGCTCCATATGTATCAATATCTGAATCTACAAAGTTAAGGAGCTGTGTCATCTCTGAATCATCAAGATTGAATCCATATACGCTCTCTGAACTTGATGCAAGGAAATCATAATTATAACCTGGATAAAGAGTTATATCATAGTCAGAAATAACAAATCCATCACCTGTAAGTTTTCCTTTTTCTATATCAATATTAAATATAACCTGATTACCTTCTTCATCATAGAGGAGACAGCAAACTCTACCATCATTTAATACATAAAGTGTTGTACCAGATATATCATCATCACTTTCAATTGTCCTAACAAAGCTTCCATCTTCTGCACTATAAACAGAAACACCATTAGTATCGCTTATAACAACACCAGCTGTAGATGAATAAACCATTGAATAAATATAATAGTATTCAAACTCTTCTGTTTCTTCTGAATCTGCTTCTGTAGATTCATCTGTAGCAGATGTATCTTTAAGTTCTGTACGGAATACCTCAGCGCCTGTATTATCGTATTTTACAAGATAATTAGTTTCAGAACCTGTGCCATATTCATCGCCCATAATGCTCATAAGGTCTTCTTCT
>CAMJFD010000207.1 GCA_946404845.1 uncultured Butyrivibrio sp.
AACCTCACGAACAGAACTGACTGACGCAGGTATATGCTTAATAGAATCAATAATCTTATTTTCTTCATCAACAAAAATAATATTACTGTATTTACCCATGAGCTCTATAAGCAGAGTCTTCTGTCTCATATCACCCATCTCATCCATATGTTCAACTTCTATTCTGACAATTCTCTCGAGCCCTGGCTGAGTAATGGACAAAATCCTGCCATTCTGAATATGTTTTCTAAGCAGCATACAAAAACCAGGTGCAGTCATAGGTGCCTGCTTGGTCTCATCTGTCATGTATATAAGCGGAAGTGATGCATCCGCTGACATGAAGATACGTCTCTGCCTGATATTATCAACATTTGTCTTAACTGTAATAAACAGCTCATCCGTTTCTGTCTGAGCCACTTTATATATACGACCCCCATCAAGATCATGCTGGAGATCACGAACTATATTAGCTATAGTTATTCCGTCAAAAGCCATTAAAAACCTCTTTCTGTAAAATATCTAGTTTCTCTAAATAAACTATATTATATAGAGAAATGAGAATCATTCAATAGAATCATTCTCATTTGCTCAATTTAATTATTATAAAATTCTAATCTTCTTAAGTATGCTTACAAGTTTAGTTCCCTTAGGGAATGAATACAGCTCTTCTTCTGTAATTCCATGAAGTCTTACAAGCATAAATGCATATACTATAACAGCAACTATAATTGCAAATCCTACCGCAAACAGATTGGTAAAATAGCCATCTGCTCCTAATACAAATCCAAATGGAATATGTAACAGTTCATATACAAGTCTTCCTGCCATACCCATTACTACCGCGCAGGCACCAGGTATAAGATATGTTTTCCTGAAATCCTGCCTGATATTAATAGCCTTCTTAATAGATAACTCATTTAATATACACATGCAAAGTGAATATACAATAGCCGCAAGACACAGTGCACGGTTACCCATATCTGTGAATATGAGCATGACTACAAGAAATACTGACTGAATTACAAGCGCTATTGCCGCATTAATAACTGGTGTTACTACTTTTCCAACGCCCTGCAGTATAGAATTACTAACAGTACTGATAGAATAAAATACTACAGAAATTGACAGAAGCGCCAGCAAAAATGCAGCTTCGGAAAGTGAAGACTTCTGTGGGAAGAGCAACATCATAATAGGTCGGGCCAGGAACATAAGTCCTGCAGCTGATGGTATCGCTATCATCAATACCACTCTAAGCGCTTTGTCACACAGTTTCTTAGTACCTTCTACATCTCCCGTTGCAAAAAGTGTAGATACATTCGGCATCATGGCAGCAGCTGTTGCACTTGCCATGGTAATAGGGAGATTAGCAATAACGTTAGCTTTTCTTGCATAGATACCATAACTAGTCATAACATCACTACTTGCAATACCTTTGACATAAATCAGTATCTTGGAAAAAAGTGTTGAGTTAAATGTAGCTGAATAATTATATATAAAAGTACTAAGAATAAACGGAGTTACTATCTTAAAAATAAGCCCAAATATATCTTTATAAGACAGATCATCATGTTTATCTGCTGCAGCTCTTCTGTCAATAAAACCTTTATTAACCAGATATGTAACCACCATAAATATAAGAGCTATAACTATACCAGAACCTGTACCAAGTGCACTACCTATAGCACCATTCCTGGCTTCTATAGAACTCCCCTGTCCCTTAACCATCTGTATCAAAAAATATGCTGCAGACAAACTGACTATGGCATTACATATCTGCTCCAAAACCTGAGATACAGATGTTGGAACCATAGTCCTGTGAGCCTGGAAGTATCCTCTGAGTACACCAAGCGGACCAAATATGAATATAAATGGCGCGAAAGTTCTGAGAACCGGTACTGCATATCCGTCTACAAAAAGACCTGCACCAAAGAATAGTAACAGACTACCAAGCCCTCCCACTACAAATACGTAAATAAGAGCACATCTGAATATTCTCTGCGCATTACGATATTCCTTAACTGCAAGCTTCTGAGATATTATCTTGGACATCGCAGAAGGAATACTATATGAAGATATTAGAAGTACTATTGAATATAAGTTATAGGCTGTGCTGTAATAGCCATTACCTTCATCTCCGATAATAGCTGTCAGCGGTGAGCCATATAACAGGCCGATGATTCTTGAAATCAGACTTGCTATTGCAAGAATCCCGGCCTGCATAAAAATTCCATTTTTCTTGTTGCTGTTATTAATCATAATTAAATCTTATGGTCTAAGCCAATCATACATCTCCTGATATTTATTAGCAGAAACCTTCCATGAGAAATCGACAGCCATTGCTCTGTCAATCATTTTGTTCCATTCTCTCTTCTGATCATAATACACATGCTCAGCTTCTCTGATTGTACCCAGCATCTCATGTGCATTGTAATTGAGGAATCCAAATCCTGTTCCAGTACTCTCGAACTTATTATATGGTTCTACTGTATCCTTAAGACCTCCTGTCTGTCTTACGATTGGGATAGTACCATATCTGAGAGCCATCAGCTGACTAAGACCACATGGTTCAAACAGTGATGGCATCAGAAATGCATCTGAAGCCGCATAAATCTTATGTGACAATGGCTCTGAATAATAAATATTAGCTGATACCTTATTATTATATTTCCAGTCATAGTGTCTGAACATATTCTCATACTGTTCTTCGCCAGTACCAAGTATTACAAGCTGAATTGCATCCTGACACAGCTCTTCAAGTACATAAGCAATAAGGTCAAATCCCTTCTGGTCTGTAAGTCTTGAGACAACGCCTATCATCATAGCCTTATCATCTACATCAAGACCCAGTTCCTTCTGAAGTTCTCTCTTATTCTTAACCTTTTCCTTACGGAAGTTGATTGCATTATATGGATGTGGAATGTGTTTGTCCTTCTCAGGATTGAAATCAGTATAGTCTATACCGTTTACAATACCACGAAGGTCATTACTTCTGGCACGCAGAAGTCCGTCGAGTCCCTCTCCATAGAATTCTGTCTTGATTTCTTCTGCATATGTATCACTAACAGTAGTAATAGCATCTGCATATACTATACCGCCCTTTAAGAGATCTGCATCCTTATACAGACCCAGCTTATCTGGTGTAAAGAAGAAATCTGGAAGTCCTGTTATATCCTGTACAAACTTAATATCCCACTTACCCTGGAATTTAAGATTGTGAATAGTCATTACTGCTTTTATTCCTCTAAAGAAATCATTTCCCTGGAAACGTTCCTTAAGATATACAGGTACCAGACCTGTCTGCCAGTCATGGCAATGAATAATGTCTGGTCTGAAATCAATAACTGGTAGTATTGATAATGCTGCCTTTGAAAAATAAGCATATTTTTCAATTTCAAACTTGGTATCATCACCATATGGCTTCATACCACTGAAATAGAATTCATTATCAATAAAATAGTACTTGATACCGTCTACCTCTGCCTTAAAAATACCAACGTACTCACGCTTCCAATGGAAATCCATATAGAAATTGGATACATATTCCATCTTATCTTTCATTTCCTGTGACATACATTTATATTTAGGCATTACTACCCTAACATCAAAGTACTTTCTGTCAATCTCTTTAGGAAGAGATCCTACTACGTCTGCCAGTCCTCCCGTTTTAATAAATGGTACGCCTTCTGAAGCTACGAACAAAATATTCTTCATGAAATGTCCTGCCTTCCTTGGGGCACATCCCCCTCTAAATTTAGTAAAATATATAAGTCAAATCAAAATGCCATGTGACATAAATGATACGCTTAACACAAGTTATATACCATATGGCATCTACCTAAGTATAGCACACTTATCTTCCAAGTTGGAGTTGGAACTGCGCCTGGGATACCTTTATAAGAAGATTACTTATATCAGGTGTATGTCCCAAAATGCCATATTCTCTATGAACTATAATAGCACCAACTTTCATATTAGTCTTGCCAATATGATGTCCCATATATTCATAAATACTATTACATATGCTGTCAAGTACCGGTTTTATCATATTCCAGTCGTATAACTTTCTGACAGCTTCATCTGTAGTCGATGTGGCAAGAATCTCTCTTGCCTGCTTGGTACTGCCTCCATTTAGTATAAGATGAAGAGCAATTATCTCTCTCTTGCCATCAGCTACCATAGAATGTGTATTCATAATTCCGGCTGCAAGTTTGATAATCTTACCTGCTGTGCCGACTATTATATAATTCTCAACACCAAGAGCTCCTGCTATATCTATTGATTCTCCTATGTGGTTTCTGGCTCTGATAGCATTTTTCATAGATATATGAGTCAGCTTTTCTGCAAAATCAGGACTTTTACTACCTGGAATTACAACTATACTCTTAATATCCCTGGAAACCATTGAATTAATATCATCATAAATATTATCCAGTATCTGCCTGCGGTTAACAGTATCTATTGAGCCATTTCCGCCCCTTATCATTATTCCGTTACTATAACCATTTGCTGTACTCATTGTCCTGGAAGCTATTAACATCCCTTCCTTGACACTTATTGTAACCAGCAGAACTCTCATAACATCTGCCGTTGCAAAAACAGAATTTATAACTTTGAAAATAATATTTCTGGCATCCTTGTCTATTGCTGCCTGACCAGCTCGAAATCCTGGCATCTTCTGAGTTATACGTCCAACTCCGCTTCCGCCTTCAATGTTGATCATCTGATTTTCAACCTCAAGATGGGCTGTTTCAGGAATCTCCATGAAATTGGAAATAGACTTAACAGTTACATGAATTGTACACCTGTCTACAATATCTGGCAGCTCGCCTCTTTCTCTTATAGCATAGAATTCCGTAAGAGAATCATCCTCTGGATGGGCTACCCTTACCACAGGAATCTCTATAGAAGAACCATCATTTTTCCTGATTTTGACACTACGATCACATAATCCTGTTAACAGTTCAGTTGTTGCTGCTTTTGCCAGTGCAGCTGCGCATAATCCTGTTGTTATTTCCAAATTTCTTGTATTGATTTCCATCTTGCTTACCTCATCCGGTTTGCGAAAATTATGTACAAAAAACAATGAAACAATAGAATATATCATTCACATTTTAATTATAGACCATATTGCTTCTTTTGTGTACTTATTGTCCAAAAAATACATGATATTGTGGAAAATAGTTGCCATTTTTATTAACTTGAGATAAAATAATATCACAAAATCCCGTTAATGATTATATTTTATTTTGATTTATTTTATTTTTAATTTATATTTTGTCCATATTTTATCCATATTCGTACTTTAATATAACTATATCAGAAGTAAAACTTCTGACTCCCCCAACAAAACTTTTTTCATACCGGGTCATTCGGCTCCCCACCGGAT
>CAMJFD010000208.1 GCA_946404845.1 uncultured Butyrivibrio sp.
GCCGTTATTATTTTAAATTCTTTATTTTGCATTACCGTTGACAGGGCATCAAATTACGCTATAAAACAAAATAGATGTTAGTACCAGTAATGGTTTAACATAAAAACTTAAGAAAGGAGTGGAAGGATTAGTACTTTGATTATTCACTCTTTGTGGTAATCGTTTTAAGTACTACCAAAGTACTATGGATATTGGAGCTTTACTCGAAGAACTACTTCTGGAAGACAAAGTAGCAATACATATCCCTTTCGCTAATGGATTTTTTGATATCAATAAATCCATTGTAATAAGTTGGGGGGTAATGGCCTTTCTACTTATCCTATGTCTGTTCCTGACAACAGGGATGAAAGTTTACAATCCTGGTAAACGTCAGGTACTTGCTGAGTTCATTGTTGAATGGCTCAGGAACACAACAGGCGGTATGCTTGGTGAAAAAGGCGCAAGATATGCTGAATTTATCGCTGTAATCCTTGTATACATAGGTGCTTCAAACCTTGTTGGTTTGCTCGGACTTGTTCCGCCGACCATGGATTTGAATGTTACAGTAGGACTTTCACTAATCAGTATTTTCCTTATCGAATTCTCTGGAATCTACGAAAAGGGAATGCGCAAATGGCTTAAATCATTTACTCAGCCAATGGCTGTAGTTACCCCTATGAATATTTTGGAAATATTCATTAAGCCTTTATCACTATGTATGCGACTTTTTGGTAACGTCATCGGAGCAACAGTTATTATGGAGCTTCTTAAAATGGCAGTACCAATCATCGTACCAGCCGTATTCAGTATGTATTTCGATATTTTCGACGGACTGATTCAGGCTTATGTATTTGTATTCTTAACCTCACTTTATATTAAAGAGGCAG
Source organism: uncultured Butyrivibrio sp. (assembly GCA_946404845.1). Classification (GTDB taxonomy): domain Bacteria; phylum Bacillota; class Clostridia; order Lachnospirales; family Lachnospiraceae; genus Butyrivibrio. Next base: position 867 of record CAMJFD010000208.1, read on the forward strand.
TAGAATAATACATTAAAAACTAATTTAATTCTTTATTACATATGAAGGGAGAAATTTATATGAATTTAGCAGCAATTGGAGCAGGAATCGCAGCTCTTACAGGACTTGGAGCCGGTATCGGTATAGGTATAGCAACATCAAAGGCAACAGAAGCTGTTGCAAGACAGCCAGAGGCTGATGGTAAGATCATGAAACTGTTACTTCTTGGTTGTGCCCTTGCAGAAGCAACAGCTATTTACGGTTTCGTAGTAGCTATCATGATTCTCTTTGCATAAAAATAAGCTGAGGAGCTAGAAGGGAAGCGGAGTCAAATGCTAAATATAAGCGTAATGGACGTAGTCTACACCATTATTAATATTTTGATCCTGTTTGCAGTATTCAGAATATTTTTATTTAAGAGAGTAGACAGAATCCTAGAAGAAAGAAAAAATGATATTGATACTGCCAAAGATGATGCTATTAAAATGCAGAATGAGGCAGAGGCTGTTAAAGCCGAGTATAACTCACGCATAGAAGATATCGAATCTGAAAAAGAAGCTGCTGTAAGCGCTGTAAGACAGGATGCATACAAAGAGTATGACCGTATCGTTGCAGATGCAAGAAAACAGGCAGACAATATTCTGATCGAAGCTAGAAAGACTGCAGAAATCGAAAGTCAGCGTGAAAAGGATGCTTACGTAACAGAACTTACAGATATGGTACTTGATGCCGTAACTAGAATTTCTGCATCTAAGCATACAAAAGAAGAGGATATGGAACTATATGACAAGTTCATATCAAAAGCTTCAGAAAAACAATAATTCCTTTAAGAGAATAATTTTTTTGTGAGGAAACGAGGAATAACATGAGCGAAATGATAAAAGCAACATTGAGATATGCTAAAAACGCACCTTCCGACGACCAGATTAAAAAAATTAAAGAACTTCTCTCAGAGAAATTTGATAATCATGATATTGATCTAGAAGTTATTCTCGATGAAGATATAAGCGGCGGATTTATTGTATCCTGTGGTAATTATGAATACGACTGGAGTGATGAAGGAAGAGCTAAACAGCTCAGAGACTTGTTCTCCAATACTCGTAGAAGAGGAACAATTAAGAATTCACAGCAGGTTGTATCTGTTATCAAGAATAAGATCAGTAATTTTGATCTTCAGGTTGAAGACAGAGAAGTTGGTAAAGTCAACTGGGTTGGAGACGGTATAGCTAATGTAGTTGGTATCGAGCATGCTTTTTATGGCGAGATCATTGAATTTGATGATGGCACAAAGGGCATGGCGCAAGATATCAGAGAAGACCACATTGGTTGTATCCTTTTTGGCAGTGACAAGAATATAAGACAGGGCAGTACTGCAGTTAGAACATACATGCAGGCTGGTATTCCTGTAGGTGAGAATTTCATTGGAAGAGTTGTAGATGCTCTTGGAACACCTATTGATGGTGGAGATCCTATTAAGGAAGAGGGCTACAGACCAATGGAAGAGCCAGCGCCTGGTATCATCGACAGATCTTCTGTTAATCAGCCAATGGAAACAGGTATTCTTTCAATTGATACAATGTTCCCAATTGGTAGAGGACAGAGAGAGCTGATTATCGGTGACAGACAGACTGGTAAAACATCAATTGCAATCGATACAATTCTGAACCAGAAGGGTAAGGATGTTATCTGTATCTATGTAGCAATTGGTCAGAAGGCTTCTACAGTTGCAAAGCTGGTTAATACATTAAAAACAAATGGTGCTATGGATTATACAATCGTTGTATCATCTACAGCATCTGACAGTGCTCCACTTCAGTACATAGCTCCATATTCTGGAACAGCTATGGCAGAGCACTTTATGCATCTTGGTAAAGATGTTCTCATTGTATATGATGACCTTTCCAAGCATGCCGTTGCATATAGATCTATTTCTCTTCTGCTTGAGAGATCACCTGGACGTGAGGCTTATCCTGGAGATGTATTCTATCTTCATTCAAGACTTCTTGAAAGATCAAGTAAGCTTTCTCCAGAACTTGGTGGTGGATCTATTACTGCACTTCCTATTATTGAGACGCAGGCTGGTGACGTATCAGCTTACATTCCTACAAACGTAATCTCTATCACAGATGGTCAGATCTTCCTTGAAAGTGATCTGTTCTTTGAAGGTATGAGACCAGCTGTTAACGTAGGTCTGTCAGTATCCCGTGTAGGTAGTGCCGCACAGACTAAGGCTATGAAGAAGGCTGCAGGAAGTATTCGTATCGATCTGGCTCAGTTCAGAGAGATGGCCGTGTTCACACAGTTCTCTTCAGACCTTGATGATGCTACAAAAGCTCAGCTCAAACATGGTAGTGTACTTATGGAGCTATTAAAACAGCCTATGTGTCACCCATTCAAGATGCATGAGCAGGTAATCATCCTTGTAGCTGCAAATAATAAGAAGATGGACTTCCTTGAGGTAAAGCAGGTAGCTGATTTCAGAGCAAAGCTTCTTGATTACTTCAATAACGAAAAGCCTGAAATCGTTGATGATCTTAATAAGATCCACGATCTTACAGACGAAGTTAAGAAGTTAATTCTTGGTGCAGTTGATGAGTTTGTAGAGAAGTACAAAGCAGAAGCAAAAGAGGCTTAAACCAATTGATGGAGGTCATTCACATTGGCTAATATAAAAGAAATAAAAGATCGTATAAGCAGTATCAAAGATACGATGAAAATTACAAATGCCATGTATATGATTTCTTCAAACAAGCTCAAAAAAGCACGTAAGATGCTTGAAGAAACAGAGCCTTACTTTTTTGCCAATCAGAACATGATTAACCGAGTTATCCGTCATATTGATAAAGATACAGAAGACAGATATCTCGATACAAGTATTAAGACTCCTTTTATTTCAAGGAAAAAAGGTGGTCTTGCGGGTGCTTATAACCATAACGTATTAAAACTTGCTGAAGAACATATCAGAAATGATAATGACAATGATGACTGGAGATTATACGTAATTGGTGAGCTTGGTAGACACTATTTTGCCAGCAAGGGAATGGAAGTAAATGAGCAGTTCAATTTCACTGCACAGAATCCTACTCTTCACAGATCCAGAAAGATTACAAGAACACTTCTGGATGACTATAATGAAGGCAAAATAGATGAACTCTATGTAGTTTATACTACAATGAAGAACTCTATAACATGTGAAACTCAGTTCAAAAAGCTTCTGCCACTTGATGTAAAAGCAAGAACTGTAAAAGTTCCTGAAGGTTTCATGCATGAATCCTTTACTTTTGAGCCTAGCCCAAAAGCGGTTTTGGATAATATAGTTCCAAACTATATAAGCGGATTCATGTATGGATGCCTGGTTGAGGCTTACTGTAGTGTTCAGAACTCTAGAATGATGGCAATGGACGCTGCAAATAAGAGTGCACAAGAGATGATTGCGGACCTTACTCTTAAATTCAACAGAGAGAGACAGGCTATGATTACTCAGGAAATAACTGAGGTTGCCGGCGGTGCCAAGGCACTTAAGAATGCTCAGTTAAAGAAAAAGCAAATGGCCGAAGCTCTTAAGAATGCAGAGTAATTTCTATATAAATCTCTGTTATGCGTTCTAGAAAACGCAGGAAATGAGGAAAACATTGAAAAACGGAAGAATTGTTCAGGTCATGGGACCTGTAGTAGACGTAAAATTTGAAAGTAATGATTTGCCTTATATCCAGGACGCTCTTGAAGTTGTTGTAGATGAAAGAAGATGCGTTATGGAGGTCGCACAGCACATTGGTGATAATACAGTCAGATGTATTATGTTAAGTGCCAGTGAAGGTCTCGCAAAGGATATGGAGGTTGTTGCTACTGGAGATCCAATTAAGGTTCCAGTTGGTGAGAATACTCTGGGTAGACTTTTCAATGTTCTTGGTGAAACTATTGATAATGGTGATAAAATTGAGAATGCTGAAAAGTGGAGTATTCATAGAAATCCTCCAGAACTGGCAAATCAGAGCCCTGTTGCAGAAGTTCTTGAGACAGGTATCAAAGTAATTGACCTTCTTGCTCCTTATTCTAAGGGTGGTAAGATTGGTCTGTTCGGTGGTGCCGGCGTTGGTAAGACAGTTCTGATTCAGGAGCTTATTCAGAATATAGCTACCGAGCACGGTGGATATTCTATATTCACAGGTGTAGGAGAAAGATCCAGAGAAGGTAATGATCTCTGGTCAGAGATGAGAGAATCTGGTGTTCTAAAAAAGACTGCCCTTGTATTTGGACAGATGAACGAGCCACCAGGAGCCAGAATGAGAGTTGCAGAGACTGGTCTGACTATGGCTGAGTATTTCAGAGATGTCAAGAATCAGGACGTGCTACTGTTCATTGATAACATTTTTAGATTTGTACAGGCAGGTTCAGAGGTATCATCACTTCTCGGACGTATGCCTTCAGCCGTTGGTTATCAGCC
>CAMJFD010000209.1 GCA_946404845.1 uncultured Butyrivibrio sp.
CGATTTCAATTGGCCTATTTGCATGACTTTTGGAACGAAGTGACAAAAAGTCATGACTTAAATAGAAAACCGGAAGCCACACAGGCTTCCGGTAATAAATTTTTGAATATTTCCAAAGAAACAATACTCCGCAATAACGGAAACAATTATCTCTTTGAGAACTGTGGAGCACGACGAGCCTTCTTTAAACCTGGCTTCTTTCTCTCCTTCATTCTTGGATCTCTTGTAAGGAATCCAGCCTTCTTAAGTGTTGATCTGTATTCATCTGAATCAGCCTGAAGAAGTGCTCTAGAAATACCATGTCTGATAGCACCAGCCTGACCTGTTGTACCACCACCACGTACTGTTACGATTACATCGAACTTATCAGATGTCTCTGTAGCAACAAGTGGCTGACGAACGATAACCTTGAGTGTCTCAAGTCCGAAATATTCGTCGATGTCTCTCTTATTTATTGTAATGTTTCCCTTTCCAGGAACAAGATATACTCTGGCAATAGATTTCTTTCTTCTACCAGTTCCGTAATAACTAGCTGATTTAGCCATGTCCATTTCTCCTTTCAACTATCCAGATTAGAATGTTAATACTTCAGGCTTCTGAGCAGCGTGATTGTGCTCTGGTCCTACGTATACATGAAGTTTTCCATACATGTCTCTACCAAGAGAACCCTTTGGAAGCATTCCCTTTACAGCATGCTCAACAACTCTTTCTGGGTGATTCTGAAGCATTTCACGAAGAGATACTTCCTTATCGTTACCAACCCAGCCTGTGTGATGCCAATACATCTTCTGATCAAGCTTCTTACCTGAAACCTTAATCTTCTCTGCGTTGATTACGATTACATAATCTCCAGTATCGATGTTAGGAGTATATGTTGGCTTGTTCTTTCCTCTTAAAACGTTTGCAACATTTGAAGCAAGACGTCCGAGTGTCATATCTGTTGCATCAACTACATACCATTTCTTTTCAACTGTAGCTGCACTAGGCATAAATGTTTTCATTACGTTACCTCCATAATCATTTAGCGATTACTATTCATGGCCTGTCATCGCCCTTCACCTGACTCTGACAGATATGTGAAATGTGTTCACATATTTATATCTATATATATGACATGACGCTACTTACCGGGATAACGGCATGACATTTTCATAGAAAAGTGCGCACTTTTAGACCGTCGCACAGTAAAATATTATAGTGTCAAAACACCTGATTTGTCAATGATAATATGAATTTTTTTACACATTTTTTCCTTTTAGGAAAACGTATTATAATTCAAGCGCTTCATCAGGATATTTGTATCCCATCAGGAATAACCCATTGGCTGGAGCAGTTGGTCCTGCTACCGTTCTATCCTGCGCTGCTATCATATCCGGAATCTCATCTGGCTGTTTCTTGCCAATTCCCACCTGCATAAGAGTACCAGCGATTATTCTGACCATATTATACAGGAATCCATTTCCCGTAATGCTGATTATAACTTCATCGCCTATTCTTGTGACATTTACGTCATAAATTGTTCTGACATGACTTTCTGCCTGTGAATTAACATTACAAAAACTAGTGAAATCATGTTCACCAAGGAAATATACTCCTGCTTCCTGCATTCTGTTCTCATCCATAGGGATGTTCATGTGATATGTATAAAGTCTCTTAGTCGGAATCTCTTCTCTTGAATTAAGAAACCTGTATTCGTAAGTCTTGCGTGTATCTACATGCCTTGGATGAAATTCATCCGGAACCTGTCTGGAGCTAACTATTCTAACGTCCTCTGGCAGCAGATGATTAAGCGCATAGGAAAATCTGTCTGGCGGAATAGTCGAAGCTGTATCAAATACAGCAACATTGCCATAAGCATGCACTCCGGCATCCGTCCGGCTTGCACCTATAACCTTTATATCCTCACCAGTAGCAGCATGTATTGCTTTATTTAGAATTCCTTCGATAGTAACTACATTATCAGCAGGCTGATAAGCCCATCCATTGTAATTGGTACCATCATAACCAACTATAAGCATTACTCGTTTAGTGCTCATGTAAGTCCTCTTTTGTCCTAATTATTATTACAGTAATATTCTGCCTATAACGATGCATAATACGATGTACAAGAGTACTACCGCGTATGCTATGTAGTCTCTCTTCTGATAGATGAGAGGTTTCATCTTGGTTCTGCCATCTCCGCCTCTGTAACATCTGGCTTCCATCGCCATTGCAAGATCATTTGCTCTTCTAAATGCTGATATGAACAGTGGTACGAGAAGGGGTACAAGTGCCTTGGCTCTCTTCATAATAGATCCGCTTTCAAAATCAGCGCCTCTTGCAATCTGCGCCTTCATAATTTTATCTGTCTCTTCTAACAAGATTGGGATAAATCTAAGCGCAATTGACATCATCATTGATATCTCGTGTACAGGTACATGAACCTTTTTAAGCGGATTCATTAGCTTCTCAAGTCCATCTGTAAGATTATTAGGAGTTGTTGTAAGTGTCATGATTGATGAACCTGTAATCAGGAATATAAGCCTTATGCCCATTCTAATTGCAAGTATAAGCCCTTCTCTAGTGATAGTCAGTTTCCATATCTGTATTATCGCCTCACCAGGAGTCAGAAACAGATTGAACAGCATAGTTATCATTAGCAGAAAAAAAATTGATTTCATGCCCTTAAAAATGAATTTTACGGGTACTTTAGACAGCTTAATCTCCATTATAAGAAAAAGCGCCGCAATAATATATCCTATAAAGTTGTCAACTATAAACAGGGATACAATAAACATCAGTGTAGTAACTATCTTCACACGTGGATCGAGTTTGTGGATGATAGAATCTGTCTGATAATACTGTCCCAAAGTAATATCTCTAAGCATCGGGTTTCACCAAAAATTATTTATTAAAATCCTTTAAAATTTCTGTTCTGGCTTCTTCTATTGTCGTTGCATCAGTTGTAACAGGGATTCCTGCAGCAGCAAGTTCCTGCATTACATATGTAACCTGTGGAGCAGCAAGTCCTACTTCCTCAAGCTCTTTATAATGTGCAAAAACATTTTTGGGAAGATCATCAAACATGACCTTACCTTTATTCATAACGATAATTCGCTCAACATAATTCGCTACATCTTCCATGCTATGTGATACAAGCACTACCGTTATGCCCATTTTGTCATGAAGGCTTGTGATGAGATCAAGTATCTCGTCTCTTCCCTTAGGGTCAAGTCCGGCTGTAGGTTCATCCAGAATGAGAACTTCCGGCTTCATCGCTATTACGCCTGCGATGGCAACTCTTCTCTTTTGTCCACCGGAGAGATCAAATGGAGACTGATAAAAATATTCATCAGGAAGTCCCACCATTTTGAGCGCCTCATAGGCTCTCAGCTCAACTTCTTTTTTATCAAGTCCAAGGTTCTTAGGTCCAAAGCATACGTCTGCAAAACAGTCTGTCTCGAACAGCTGGTGCTCTGGGTATTGGAAAACAAGTCCTACCTTGGCTCTTAGCTCTTTTTTGTTAAAATCGGGATCATTTATGTCTTTGCCATTATAATATACGTTTCCTGATGTTGGCTTGACCAGACCGTTCAGATGCTGGATAAGCGTGGATTTACCAGAACCTGTATGTCCGATAAGCCCTATGAACTGTCCATCTGGAATAGCCAGATTAATATCCGACAGTGCAGCATGCGCCATTGCTGTATCTGCATCATATATGTAATTAATATGATCCAATATAATTGCCATTTAATTTTCCTCTATATACTACTTATCTATATATCTTTTTTAACTCATCAACCAGCTCTTCTCTTGTGAGAATGCCTTCTGGGATTGCAAGTCCGCTCTTTCTGAGTTCATGTGCCAGGAGAGTTACCTGTGGTACTCCGAGTCTTAATTCCTGTAATTTGTCCACCTGCGAAAAAATCTCTCGTGGCGTACCCTGCATTTCAACATGTCCCTTATCCATTACGAATACTTTGTCTGCATAGACAACTTCTTCCATATAATGTGTTATAAGGATAATCGTGATGCCTTCTACATCATTAAGTGCTCTGGCCGCTCTTATTACGTCTTTTCTACCATTTGGATCAAGCATTGCTGTCGGTTCATCCATGATGATGCATTTAGGATGCATAGCTATTACTCCGGCAATGGAAACTCGCTGTTTCTGACCACCTGAGAGGTGATTAGGAGATTTTTTTCTAAACTCATACATCCCTACAGCCTTAAGGCTCTCTTCCACGCGTTCCCATATCTCTTTGGTTGGAACGCCCATATTCTCAGGGCCAAATCCTACGTCCTCTTCAACAACCTGTCCAATAATCTGGTTATCCGGATTCTGGAAGATCATTCCTGCTTCCTGTCTTATATTCCAGAGGTGTGAATCATCTTCAGTATTCATTCCGTCAACCCACACACTTCCCTCTGTAGGGAAAAGAAGTGCATTAAAGTGTTTGGCAAGTGTGGACTTACCTGAACCGTTATGTCCAAGGATAGCTATGAACTGGCCTTTTTGGACATCAAGGCTTACGTTGTCTATGGCTGTCGTTATGCCTTCAACGTTACCTTCTTCATCACGGCGTATATATTCAAATGTCAGATTATCTGTACTAATCATTTCTTTTTTATTCATAAATCTTCCATTCTAATTACTTGTTAATGTAAATTTCTAGATCTTTTTGATTTTACAATTATTCATAACTAATTACAAGACAATACGTTTTCATAATGCTAAAATATTAGTTGGTTGGAGGGTAAAATCATGTATGATAAGTATTTAAAGCCTATGGTCTTCTTATTGGGAGTCATAATTGCCTGCGCAATAGTCGCAAGGATTATGAGTAATGGAGAAACGCTTAGGGAATATGGTGAAAGAACTGGTCAATACGCTTCTACTGAAGCTGTATCGGCAGATAATTAGTAGAAAGAGATTTATATTATTAAGGTGTTTTGTTAAAATCAAATAGTTTTAAAAAAGAGCTCCGGGAGATACTTGATTCTCCCGGAGCTCTTTAGTCAAAGGTTGGGTTTACAAACAATTGACCAAGTGCCTATTAAATTATTCCTCTTCTTCTTTTCTTCTGGCAATTACTCCCAGAATTGTAAGAGAAACTGCGATTCCTGCTGCTACGATCAGTATGTAGATTCTGTATGCGTTAGTTGAATCGCTTGTTCCACCTCTTCTTGCTCCAAGTACTGCTGCGCCATCTGTTGTCTGTGTATTAT
>CAMJFD010000210.1 GCA_946404845.1 uncultured Butyrivibrio sp.
GGAATATCTTTTACTACTCTTTCGCATTTAGGTGTAGCCTCAACGTTTACATCAGCATCAAGTCCGCTATATCCTATTCCTCCATTTTCCAGTTCTTTAATCTGTGGTACAGATACTATAAATGACTGGAATGTATATGTATATTCAGTCAGATCTAATGTATCGCTTATAACAAGGTATAGTCCAAATACAAGATTACTATAAGTAGTTACGCCATTTGCATCTGATGTTCCAGTAGCAGTTGGAGTAACATTATTTGAATAGATATATGACTGAAGAGATTCAAAATACTCCTGCATCTGACTCTGGTCTTCTGCTGCATATATAGTATCCATATTGAGGTAGTCTGCATATTCATCCAGTATGGTAAACTGCGTATTACCATCAAAATCAGCTACTTTATATATCTTGGATGTAACACCCTCAAGCGCTGTTACATTTCCGGCATCATCTGTATACTTATGTGTAAGAGTAAGACTTCCTGTTGTATTTGCTGCAGATGCAGCTGCCTCAGAATATACAGGTACCGCTCCTGTCATAAGAACTATAGCTGCCACAAACGTCACTATGTAGTTTAAAATCATAGAAAATTTCTTTTTCACTTTTTTATCCTCAGAACTCAATTGTAATTACTTCTTCTTAACCTTATTTGAAGTAGTAATCATGAAAATAATAAATAATATAATCAGCATTGGCAGTGCAATAAATGGAGCAATCACAAGATTTCCATATATAGATGCATCAGCTGGCACGATTACTTTGCTGGCCTCATCATAATCGATTCTCTTACCTCTTACGAGAAGTCTGTGTGAGTTAATACCATATGGTGTACATGTAACAAGAGTTACATAGTCTTCACCTTCATATATACCAAGACTCTCAGTCTCTTCCGGCAAAACTATATTGATCTGATCAACCTGATAGGCAAATGTCTGGTCCATTATATGTAAGAGAAATGTATCTCCTACTATCATCTGATCCAAATCAGTTAATAATTTGGATGATGGTAATCCTCTATGTCCAGACAAAACTGTATGTGTGCTTGTAGTACCTGTTGGAAAAGAAGTTCCCGGTATATGGCCTATTCCTATAGCAAGGACAGATTCCTCTGTTCCATGATATATTGGCAGGTTTACACCTATGTTTTCAATTTCCAGATATCCCATAACACCAGTTCCAGTAGGATCAAGGATACTATTGTATTCAGCCATTTCCTCATCAGTCAGATCAAAATCCATAACCTTTTGAGCAAGTTCTTCATTATATGCTTCTGCAGCTTCCCAGAACTGTTCATAATCTTCAGCAGTAAGAGTAGCAAGTGCTTCTGTGTATTCACTAATTACCTTACTTTGATGTTTGGAATTAATGTAATTACTAACTGAAGGATAGAGCATGATACTTATTCCAACTACCAGGACAGCCACAAAAAATATTGTAGGTAAATGCTTTTTTATCTTATGCATTTCTTTCCCTCATTATTTATATGCGTTACTAATTTCTGTAACCTTTTAGCTATATCAATATCTATAGCGAACTCCCGGCTTCCCTTTGACAAGAAACCGGAAAAAACTTTTCTTTAAAAGCTTCTAATATTTCTTATTACAATACCAATAATCAAAACTATTATCAGATAGTTCTCTTATATTAGTTCATTGATGATGCTTTTCTCTTGAAGATAAAGTATGCAACTGCTGCTAAAATAAGAAGTCCACCTACGATGTAGAAAATTGTTGTACCAATACCACCAGTTGATGGAAGAAGTGATCCTGTTGAGTTAAGGATATCTACTACAGTTGGAGTTGCTTCTGCAGCACCATTTACTGAATATGTACCCCATGTACGACCTCTGAGGATCTGTACAGTAACTGCACTTGTAAGCTGTGTATATCCGCTTGGAGCAGCTGTCTCTTTAAGATAATATGTAGTAGCATCAAGGCCTTCAACTGTAATATTATCATCTGTTACTGTTACGATATCTGTTGTAATATTTGTGCCAACTGTGATCTCGTCTGCTGTAGCTACTCTGTATTCTGTATCACTTACCATATATAAGCTCACTGCACTTGTAAGAGCTGAATCTGTATATAATGTAAAGTGTGCATCTGCAAGTCTGTCTGTTCCGTTGTTCTTATAGATTTCAAAGCTGTATGTATATGTATTTGTTGTTGATGTCTCTGTTGTATTTCCATCACCATATTCAAGATATGTTTCGTTCTGATTAGCTCCGTTAATAACAGCTGCATCATTAATTGTTGCTGAATATGTTACTGTGATCTGTGTTTCAGCAGTGATAGTATTCAGATAACTCTCATCAAATATAATTTCAAAATCACATCCATCAGCAGAACCTGTAGCTACTGTATAATCTGTACCAGCTGTAAGGCCTTCGATAGCAACGTCTCCATTATATGTAAGACCATCTGTCATTGAATCATGAAGAACATAATTCTGAGCACCTGCCTGAAGTGTAATAACAGTCTGATAATTAACTGTATCACCAATCATAGCATCACTATTGCTGTCATATGTGCTATCTTCCTCTACTGTCTTTTCTACAGTTGGAACACCATTCTTTTCCTCGATAGTAACACCTGTATTAGTCTGAAGAGAACAAAGAGCACCTGTGCTTGAATCCATTACATAATAACCAAGTTCAAGATTTGAAAATGAAGCGGTGCCATTTTCATCAGCTGTTACTGTTACTGATACAGAATCAGATTTATTATTAGACTTAGCATAAGTAAGAGCCGCCTGTGCAAGAGTCTGGAGTGTATCTGCACTTGCATTAGTAAGAGCATCTGTTGCAGTTACATATCCATTAGCATCTACAGTAAAATAAGTTGACTGTGATGTAATAAAATCTTTAAAAGCATCGTTGATCTTATAAATACCAGTAGTATCTGATCCACTTCCTGAAGAAACTTCAAAATCAAGTATTCTCCATACCTGATAAGTTTTTTCTGCTATAGCATTTTCTACAGTAATACTAGATGTTTCTGTACTTGTAGTTGTGTCTGTAGCTGATACGCTAAGAGCTGAACCCATAATCATTGTTGCTGCCAGAATTCCTGTTAATAGTTTCTTAATTCCTTTCATTTTCCTCTCCTTTTGAAAAATAAAAATTAATGTTTTCCTTTTTATATAACCCAGCTAATGCCCCAAAAGACCAGCTATGTTAACATTACCTAAGACTTATCGCCTGCATTTAAGAACACGAGTAGTCATAAATCCTGCCATGGCTATTACTATCAGTAATACACCTGCCATGTAGAATATTGTTGTTCCTATACCACCTGTTGATGGAAGAACATTATCTATAATCCTCTTATTAGTGATTACAACCGTTCCATTATTTCCAGTTGAATTATTAAATGACATTTCATAGCTTGGACCTGTTGAACCATCAGGAAGTGTAATTACATCATCTTCCAGATAAGTTTTACCGCCATATTCATACGATACACTGTACTGTTTGGCAACATTCACATCCTCTTTTACCATGTACGTTATTTCGTTGCCATCCTCATCAAATACATTCAGATTTCCAACTGTATATGTCCAATCATTCTCACTAGAGAGCGATATAGTATCATTTAATATAGTCCACTCATCATTTACCTTTTGACATAAGTAGACGATAAGAGGAGCTGTTACACTTATTGGTGTTCCTGTACTATCAAGCCACTGTTTATTAACTGTGAGTGAAGTAACAAGTTTATTAGTAAATTCTCTATAGTAATTAGTAATTGGCTCGCCCTGAGCATTAGCAATATCTTCTGTTGTATCTGTATATATATTTCCGTCTGCATCAAGAGCGGGTACATAATTTGCTACAGCTGTATCAGGATCTGTTATCTCTACATAGTTTCCATCTGAATTCAGATAGAACTCTTTGGAAGAATATGTAATAGCATTACCATCTGGATCAGATGTAACCATTGCATAGCCAGAAGTACCGCCACTACTGTTTGTGTAATAGAACACATATGCATAGTTACTATCCCATGTTCTGTTAGTGCTTAGCACTGATGCATCCTGTCCACTATAAACTGGAGTTCCGAATGTGTATGTCCAGTTATTAGCATCATTTAGCTCAACCATAGTACCAACTTCTGAAGTCTCACCATTAACTGTCTTATATAACTGAACATAAACAGAATCCCATCTAAGTCCATACTGATCATCATTATCCTGCCAGTTCTTGGTTACTGTATATGTTGTATAAGATGAGTTATACAGCTTACATATACTATGGCAATCAGCAAGTGATGATGTTTCTATCTTTTCAAAATACTCATCTGCTTTACTTGCATCAAAGAATGATTCATCAGGATCTGATTGTCCTGAAAATACATCTGCAACCTTAACATCATCTATAGATCTGTTATGGTATCTATAATATGTAACACTTTTTACAGTTCCATCATCTGCAGTTACTACTTTGACGAACCATACCCACATATCTCCATACCAGATATCTGCACTGTTATAGTATGAAGATACTATATTTTCGTATCCGCTCTGAGTTCCTGTAAAATCAGGCTTACACTGTTCCTGTATTCTGTACCAGTGCGTAGATCCCGAAAAGAAATAATTTCTATATTCATTAGAGCTTGTAATAGCAGGGAATGTTACATCTGAACCTTCATTATTGGCATAGCTGACATGAACCCATTTCTGCTGCTTGGTATCATAGTGAGTCAGCTCAAACAGGAACATTCCATCATAATAATTCGATGTAATATCAGTTGAACCATCTACATATTTAGTTGCTCCAAAGTTCAGTTCACCTTCAACGTATGTATTGGTAAATGTAAACATGTAAGCATCATTTGTTGCAGATGCATTTGCATAATTACTACTACTGCTGTTATCTGTACAGCTCTTTACTTTGGCTGTTGTAGTTTTGTTAGTATCGTCATAATCTACCTGAACATATATGTAATAAACTGTGTCATCATAAGTAATTGATGTATAATCGCCTTCTACTTCTGATAATTCAAAATAGTATTTGATATTAGCCTTACCACTTGTTCTGAGACTTGCTGGAACATAAGGGAAAGAAATCTCTGTATAATATCCAGTTGTTGAATTCTTGGTAAGAGTTATAATCCCATCTGTCTCTGCTATTGTAGGTTCTTCTACAGCTCCTGATACTG
>CAMJFD010000211.1 GCA_946404845.1 uncultured Butyrivibrio sp.
ACCATTTACCATGATTTCATTTACTTCATTAGAAAAAGTTCTGATGAACTCATTCATCTGTATCATATAATAAGGAAGCCCCTGATAATCATAATTAGAACCAACCTTTGCTGTTCGGCCATTAGCAGGTGTAGAAGTCTTACAGCTATCTGCTGTCAGAACAAATTTATATGTATTTCCGCCGTCATAAGACCAGCTGGTAAATGAATATATCTTATTAGATACATTTAACTTACCGCACTCAGGAAGTACACACTTGTTCATATCCATAAGCTTGGTATCACTTACCTGAATAGTTACTTCAAAATCACCAGTAGAGAGCTTTTCAGTACTCATTACCTCACCATTGAAATAATATCCATTATTACCATCTCTCATCTCGATGATACTCTGAAGTTCTCCACCAATCAGTTTACTATCCATCTTGAAATCAGACAGGAATGATGAGTCATCTCCATCTTTCCACTTTGATGTACCCCAGTATATATCGTACAGTCCATCTATATCACTCTGATTTACTTTTTCATCATCATCTCTTGCTACTACTATAAGTTTTTTGTAATTATAGCCATCCACCAGTAACTGTCCACCAGAAATAGAAATAGAATAATGTGTAAGACCTGTATCTCTTTCCGGGTCATTTTTATCTATAACATCATATTCATCAACATCTACATCAACCAGTTTGGACAGATCATCAACAATCTTATCTCTCTTATCCTTAAGATCATTAGGTTGTCCACCCTGAAGAATTATCGTATCAATCTGCTGATTAAGTGTTGCGATTTCCTGCGCATATGAAGTAATTGTCTCGCAACACAGCTTCAGCTCATCATTCAAGTCCTTCTGCATACCTTCAAGCTGCTGATTTATTGTATTAAAATAGTCTGCTACTGTCTGAACCTTAGATATAAATGTTGCCTTTGTTTCTGACGCTTCTGCATCTGTCATAGCAGACTGAAGTGATGCTCTCATACTAGAGAACACTGTTGAGAAACCTGTTGTACCATCATCATGATAATATTCTTCTATTACCTTATTGTAATAATTCTTAATTTCAGCATCACCAAGGAGTTCCTGATTATTCCTGTATTTACTGTCATAGAAACTGTCTCTTACTCTTTCTATAGCTAGCGTATCAACACCTGCACCAGCTGATCCATATGTTGTAAAAACTCTAAGTGCATCTGCCGCCTGAGTAACTACTTCCTGTTTGGAATATCCAGTTGTATTGGCATTTGAAATATTATTTGCTGTTGTATTAAGAGCTGCATTTGCTGCCCGCAGTCCTGATGCTGCAATATTCAGTCCAAAAAAGGTTGATGGCATAAGCGTTCCTCCATCTTAAATTACTGCTAAAACTTTTTTACCTGTTTCCAAGCTGTGTAATGATATGCTCTATCATTTCACTTATAACATTTATGTATCTGCTAGATGCATTATATGCATTCTGATATTCAATCATAAATTCCAGTTCTTCATCATTAGATACACCAACAATCTGTTCTCTTGCAGAAGCAACGCTGTTAACTGTCTGTTCCTGACTGGCATATATGTTGTTATATATACTACCTGAGTTAGCTACCTGGCTTACAAGATTGTTATAATATGTCAGGAAATCACTGGTTGTCTCCACATTGGGATTAAGAGTATATATGCTTTCTTCAAATGCTGCCTGGAGTTTTTGTACTGTTTCTGTGTCTTCACTTCCATCTGCAAGGATAAACGACATTGTTGTAGGCGTCTGCATATATGTATCATTTACCGATGTATTCATAATCGTTGATCCCAGTTTAAACGTACCAGCTTCATAAATAACATCTCCGCCCATTTTGACCATGTCATATATTATGCAGGCTTCTGTATCATCAATTGTAAAAAGATCGTAATCTGTCTTTGATCCGGCTGTTGGATCAAGATTGGCAGGATTACTTCCAGCCTCTTCATAGATTTCATTTATCTTGGATATAATATTGTGAACGAGCATGTCAAACTCAGCTTCAACATTCATAATTATTGACTGGCTAATAGTCGAATTATAATATTCTGTTGATTCAGCTATATCATGATATGTAGCATTATGATCACCTCTTGCAAGAAGTGTCGCTCTGAGCTTTCCAATATCTGTATTTAACTGTGTGCTGACAGTCTGTGTAAGGTCATATACCTTAGCTCCACTTATATCAGTTACAACTTTTTCACCATCCGAATTGTAATAAGACTTTGATGCAAATTCCCAATATGGAGTACTATATCCAACTGAGCTTTCAAGTGTATTATCAACTGCCATGTGATTGACATGATCTGTCATGATGAACTGCGTACCCTCAAACTGACATAATACATTGCCAAAAATATCTTCCTGATAACTTATTTTTCCATAACTTGCAAGTTCATCTAATAATAAATTTCTTTCATCTCTTAAATCATTTGCATGTTCCTGATTACCAGATTCAATTTTTACTATCTTCTGATTCAGTTCAGATATTCTGTCACCGATATCATTTATTCTCTTTACCATTGTGGTAATAGTAGCATCCATATCACTCTGATAATTAGTAAGTCCTGTATAAACGCTCTGTGCCTGTGTCAGAAACTCATTTGCTCTCGTTACAAGTGTAGACTGATTAACTGCTGCTGTAGGATTTTTGACAAGTTCCTGAACTGAAGTCCACAGATTGGCAAGTGCATTCGCAAATTCTGCTCCGTTCATTTCCTGTAACTGATCTTCTATTTCTTCCAGAGTCAGCTTGGAAACATCATAAAACTCCTGTCTGCCATACTCTTTTCGATATGACTGATCCAGAAATGTACTACGTACCTGCTTACATTCATTATAAGTAACACCAAGACCTATCTGTGTCCATGCAACTGTATGGGTATTCTTGTCATTAGTAATATAGAACCTTGTGCCTAGAGAAACCTGCTGCCTTGTATATCCTTCAGTATCTGTATTTGCAAGGTTGTGTGCCGTTGTATTAAGTGCATTCTGGGCTGTAACTATACCAGAATTTCCAACGTATAAGCTTCCCATTAATGATCCCATATGTAACTCCATTCCAAAATCCTATATATTTAATCAGTTCAAATATATAGAATTTTCTTGTAACGCATATCTGTAAAAAAAGAAAACGGGCTGGTCTGAGCAAATGCTATTACTGCTTTGCATCAAACCTGCCCGTATTAATTCCGATGACATCTCCTCTGATATCTGCCTCCTTGGAATAATTAGCTGTTTCAGGAGATCTTCTCGCCGATTGTAGGATGTTCATCTCAAATTGAACCATTTCTAATGAACTCTTCAAGAGCTGCTGGTTCTGATCGTTAACACGTCTGACATTGTCGGCCACTAGCTTTAACCGATCTCTTTGCTTTGCCAGTGTCTGTTTTTCAGCTGGTCTCTTACTCATCAGCTGAATCAGCTCGGTCAGTTTCAATGTATTAACATCCTTGTTGAGAACGCCTGCTATATTTCTCATAACATCTTGTCTTGCAAGTTCTGTCGCTTGAATTTTAGCTACGACGCTTTGTTCTTCATCCGTGATATTAGCAAGTGCATTAAGGTCACCAGATACTATAATTGGTGTCTTTTTGCTCGACAACCCCAGTAATTGTTCATAAAGTTTACATTCCTGATCAAGAGTATCGATCAGTATTTCCATCAAACTTGCCACTGGAATTATCCTCCTGTAATTTTTTATTATTCAATTAGAATAAGCTGTCAAATTTTGCCAGTAACTTATCAGCAAAATCTTCACCGCTCACCTCGTAAGTTCCATCTTTTATTGCCTGCTTGAGTGAAGCTACTTTATCTTCCCTGATATCCGGCGCTTCATTAACAGCCTGTTTAGCGACCTGAATATCTTTACCTATAGAAGACATCTGGAACTTGTCAGTTGCCTGACTAGTCTTTTGAGCTTTCGCTGCCTTATTAACTTGAGTGTTAGCATAGATCTGCTGAACCTGACTGTATGCATCTATTCGCATATTTTTTTCCTCCTTCCTTGGAGTATTTTATTGCTTCTACTACATTTATCGTATCCAACCTTTGATTACTTTAGCTTTTTTAAAAAAAATATTTAGTAAAACAATTTCTTTTTCCAGCTCCCCCGAATCAGAGGTCATTTATAAATATTTTCTAATAAATATTTATAAAACAATATATAGTTTTGTAGTATAGCTAAACCCCAAGGTCTAGTATATCATTTTCCAACCGATAATAATATCGGCACCACATTAATATAACTTTAGTCCTAATTAGAAAATAAATTCTTAAGATTTTTTTAAGATGTAATATTCTTTCATTTTCTGATTATTCCCTACATTTATATTATCGGAAGGATATTTGCAAAACATTAACTTAAAAATTAAAAAAGATGTAGCTCTTAACCAAGAGCTACATCTAACATCATCATTACTACAAATCCTATGGCAAAACCGATCGTGGCCATATTGGAATGAACGCCTTCACTTCCTTCTGGAATAAGTTCCTCAACTATTACATATACCATAGCTCCTGCCGCAAAGCTTAATAGATATGGTAGAATTGGTACCATTATAGCTGATAACAATATCGTCAGTATAGAACCAATTGGCTCAACCAGACCTGATAACGTTCCATATACAAAAGATTTCTTCTTACTGGCACCTGCCGCACAAAGTGGCATTGATATTATTGCACCTTCTGGGAAGTTCTGTATAGCGATACCTATTGATAATGCAAACGCTGCTGCAAGCGATATTGTACCATCTCCATTTAACATACCTGCAAATACAACACCTACTGCCATTCCTTCTGGGAAGTTGTGGATAGTTACTGCAAGTATCATCATTGTGGTCTTGGCAAATGACGCCTTAAGACCTTCTGGTCTGTCATCTCCCAAATGTAAATGTGGTACCAGTCTGTCTATAAGGAGCAGCACTGCTATACCTATCAGAAATCCTACAGCTGCAGGTACAAAGCTAAGCTTGCCCATGCCATCTTCTTCTGCCATTTCCATAGCTGGTACTAATAGTGACCAGACTGATGCAGCCATCATGACACCTGCTGCAAAACCTAATAATATCTTCTGCAGAAGAGTATTCATCTCTCCTTTCAT
>CAMJFD010000212.1 GCA_946404845.1 uncultured Butyrivibrio sp.
ATTCATTGGCAATATTAGCCCATCCGCCGAGAACCTTCTGGCATGATGCAGCCTGTTCTCTTGCAGAACCATCACCTGGCTTAACTGCAAAAATTGTAGAACCAAATCCAACATTTTCAAGAGTTACATCACTATAGTTCTTCTGTACTGTTTCCATAACAGCCTTAACCTCTGGGAATGCTGCATATGGATCTGTACCTTCGATAATAGCTGTCTCTGCTTCTCTTATTTCCTTAGCAAGACCTACATAGTTAGGATCTTTTCTAGAAAGAGTAAATTCAGCAAGTCCAAGTGGATTTGATCTGTATGATGAAGTCTCACCTGATGGGATAAGTTCATCTGTTGTTGTTACAGGATCATGTATCTCTGATACAACCTTAAGTACAAGATTCTCTGGAAGAGCTGTCATTGTTGGCCAGTCCTTGATATTAGGACCGAACTGAAGCTCTACTGATGGATCGGCAACTCCATGTGAATCAAATACACGATTAGCATATATCTCTTTATCAAAATGATACTGGTACTTGTTAAGTTTTCCATCAAACTCTGTTGCAGGAGTCAGGATACCCTGATTTGCTGCTGTTGCTGCAATAGAACGTGCATCCATAAGTGCAACAGAACTAATCTGACCATTCTGTACCTTAGAACCTTCTCTGTTAGGGAAGTTTCTTGTTGAATGACGGATACTAAATGCGTTGTTTGATGGTGTATCACCAGCACCAAAGCATGGTCCGCAGAATGCTGTCTTTAATATTGCACCTGTTTCAAGAATAGCTGCAGCACAGCCGTTCTTAACAATTTCCATAAATATTGGTGTAGAAGCAGGATATACAGAAAGTGTAAATCTGTCATTACCAATAAAGTTACCCTTCAAAATGTCAGCCGCTGCGCAGATATTTTCAAATCCACCACCAGCACAACCAGCAATGATACCCTGGTCTACCATGAACTTACCGTTCTTAATTTTACTCTGAAGAGAATATTCTATCTTATCTCCAAATGAAACCTTTGCTCTCTCTTCTACATCATGCAGAATATCTGCAAGGTTTGCATTAACTTCATCAATTGTATATGCGTTACTTGGATGGAATGGCATAGCAATCATAGGTCTTACCTTAGAAAGATCTACCTTAACTACGCTGTCATAATAAGCAACCTTACCTGGAGTCAGTTCTCTGTAATCATTCTTTCTGCCGTGAATCTCATAGAAATTCTCGATTTCTGAGTCTGTCTGCCAGATAGATGAAAGACATGTTGTCTCTGTTGTCATAACATCAATACCTATTCTGAAGTCAGCACTGAGGTTCTTTACACCAGGACCTACAAATTCCATTACTTTATTTTTGACAAATCCATTGCCAAATACCTTACCAATAATTGCAAGTGCTACGTCCTGAGGACCTACGCCCTTTACAGGCTCTCCTTCAAGATAGATAGCTACAACTTCTGGCATGTTAATATCATATGTCTGAGATAGAAGCTGTTTAACAAGCTCTGGTCCGCCTTCACCAACTGCCATTGTTCCGAGTGCACCATATCTTGTATGTGAATCAGAACCAAGAATCATTCCTCCGCCTGTAGCAAGCATTTCTCTTGCGAACTGATGGATAACTGCCTGATGAGGTGGTACATATACTCCGCCGTACTTCTGTGCAGCTGTTAATCCAAATACATGGTCATCTTCGTTAATTGTTCCACCTACTGCACACAGTGAGTTATGGCAGTTTGTAAGAACATATGGAATTGGGAATTTCTCAAGTCCAGAAGCTCTTGCAGTCTGAATGATACCTACAAATGTAATATCATGAGAAGTCAGCTTATCAAATTTGATCTGAAGCTTCTCCATATTGTCTGATGTATTGTGTGCCTTTAGAATACCATAGGCTATTGTTTCCTTTTTGGCGTCTTCCTTTGATACTGATACGCCAGCTTTTGCCTGAAGCTGTGCCTGTACGTCTGCTACATCTTCAATGAGCTCTGTTCCATTTACAAGGTATGCACCTGATTCCAATGTACTTACCATAATTGCCTCCTATCTGTTTTTTGCTTTCCATATTTTATCACGCTAAAGCATTAAATCCGCTAAGCGGTATTGTATCATAAATACTAGCTTTTGGGAACTTCGTCCCATACTATAATTTACATTTACAACAGAATAGCATAATTGTATACAAGAGTATAACTTCTTTTTTTATTCTGTTTTCTGTAATCTCTACATTAATTTTACTCAAAAATAAAGAGTCGCTTGCGACTCTTCGCGCCCGAGCGGTACCCAGAAGCAATTAAATTCATTTCCGCGAGGTGCGCATCCTGCACGGAGTGCTTTTTGTTTAATAGGAAATTTGCAGAGCAATTTCCTATTAAATAATAAAAGACCTGCTACTCTGTATCTATCCAGAATAGCAGGTCATACTTACATATTTTTGCTTATTATAGTTTTACTTTATCAAGATGCCATATTTCATCAACATATTCCTGGATAGTTCTGTCTGATGAGAACTTGCCGCTGCAGGCTGTATTCATAATAGCCATCTTAGCCCACTTCTTGGTATCTACATAAGCTTCTGATATCTTACGCTGAGCTTCAGCATAAGATTCAAAGTCCTTAAGTATGAAATACTGATCAGCCTTGGATGAGCTGACTGTATTTAAAAGTGAGTTGTGTAATGGTCTAAACAGTTCCTTATCCTTACTGAATGTTCCATCTATAAGCTTATCTACAACCTTCTTGATATTAGGGTTACTATTATATATCTCAGCTGGGTTGTAATTACCATTTTTCTCATATTCGATTACTTCCTGTGAAGTAAGACCGAATATAAATGCATTCTCTTCGCCAACTTCATTTACAATCTCTACATTAGCACCATCGAGAGTACCAAGTGTAATAGCACCGTTCAGCATCATCTTCATATTACCTGTTCCTGATGCTTCCTTACTGGCTGTTGATATCTGCTCTGAAATATCAGCTGCAGCAAATATAAGTTCTGCATTAGAAACTCTGTAGTCTTCAATGAATACAACCTTGATTCTGTCTGCAATATCAGGATCGTTATTAACAACATCTCCAACTGCATTAATGAGCTTAATTATAAGCTTGGCATTAGCATATCCTGCAGAAGCCTTGGCACCAAAGATAAATGTCTTAGGATAGAAATCCATCTTAGGATGTGCCTTTAGTTCTTCATATAAATAGATTACATGCAGAATATTAAGGAGCTGTCTCTTATATTCATGAAGTCTTTTAACCTGAACATCAAATATAGACTTAGGATTAACCTTAATTCCGTTATGCTCAAGGATATATTTAGCAAGACGTTCCTTGTTCTTATATTTAATATCCATGAACTCTTTCTGTGCTTTTTTGTCACCAGCATATTTCTTTATGCCATCTATTACTGCCAAATTGGTGATCCATTCATCTCCAACCTTCTTAGTAACCCAGTCGGCAAGAAGTGGATTTCCATGTAACAGGAATCTTCTCTGTGTAATTCCATTTGTCTTATTATTGAATTTGTCAGGCATCATTTCATAGAAATCTTTAAGTTCTCTCTGCTTGAGGATATCTGTATGGAGCCTTGCAACACCATTTACAGAATGTCCGCCAACTATTGCAAGATGTGCCATCTTGACCTGATTATCATACAGTATAGCCATGCTACGAACCTTAGCCTGAACATCTATACTAGGCAGATTTGTATACTGACGCATTATCTGATCTACAAATCTTCTATTAATCTCATCTACTATCTGATAGATACGTGGCAGTAGTCTCTGGAAGAGGTCTATTGGCCACTTTTCAAGGGCTTCTGACATGATTGTGTGGTTTGTATAACAGCATGTCTGTGTTGTTACATACCATGCATCATCCCATGAAAGATAATATTCATCCATAAGAAGTCTCATAAGCTCTGCAACTGCAACAGTTGGATGAGTATCATTTAACTGAAATACTGCCTTTTCATAGAATCTTCTGATATCATCATGACGACGCAGATATCTCTTAAGGGCTGTCTGTACAGACGCTGATATGAAGAAATACTGCTGTTTAAGTCTGAGCTCTTTACCAGCAATATGATTATCATTTGGATATAAAACTTCACAAAGCTGACTTGCAAGATTTTCCTGTTCTACAGCTTTCTGATAATCACCCTTATCAAATGAATCCAGCTGGAAACATGTAACAGGTTCTGCATCCCAGATTCGAAGTGTATTGACCATACCATTTCCATAACCTATAACTGGAAGATCATATGGTATAGCACGTACTACCTGATATCCTTCCTGACGGAACATAGTTCTGCCATGATCATCTGTGTACATATTTACATAACCGCCGAACTTAACTTCTTTGGCATACTCTGGTCTTCTAAGTTCAAATGGATTACCATTTTCCAGCCAGTTATCTGGTACCTCTACCTGATAACCATCTCTTATCTGCTGCTTGAACATACCATATTTGTATCTGATACCGCAGCCATATGCCATATATCCAAGTGTTGCAAGTGAGTCCAAAAAACATGCTGCAAGTCTACCAAGACCGCCATTACCAAGTGCTGCATCTGGTTCCTGATCTTCTAGTACATTAAGATCTATTCCCAGCTCATCGAGTGCTTCTTTAACCTCATCATATGCCTGCAGGTTAATTACATTATTACCAAATGCACGTCCCATAAGGAATTCCATTGACATGTAGTACACGATTTTAGGATCCTGTTCTTCAACAGCCTTCTGTGTATCAATCCACTTATCAACTATTGCATCTTTGATTGCATATGCAGCTGCCTGGAAAATTTCCTGATTACTTGCTTCTTCAAGAGTTTTTCTATATAAAGTCTTAACGTTATATAGCACACTTCTTGTGAAAAGATCCTTGTCGAAAGATAAAGTTTTTTTCTTCATAATGATTACCCTCTTAGTTTCTGACCCCTATACAGAAAAACTGGGTCTTTTTATTATAAAAAAAGAAATACTCTTTTATAATATAGTTTATTTTTTCATTATTCTAGTTATGATGCGATAAATCTAAGCTATTTTTAGTTTTATAAC
>CAMJFD010000213.1 GCA_946404845.1 uncultured Butyrivibrio sp.
GACAATGGGTATTTCAACTGTCATGTTGAAGTCCATCATCTGGGTATCAGTTTAACATTAAAATGTACCTGCAGTGAACGGATACCTGGAGTCATATCTATAATAGGAAGATCACTCTTTTCAAGCTCATTCATTAGAATATGAACTCTGAATCTAAGCTCAATGTTAAGTTCCATTTCACCATATTCTACTAGTATGTTTTCTTCACCCTGAAGTCTGATCTTATAATCTGTATCATCATGTCTGCCTTCTGCAAGTACTGCATAATCGGCATCAATATCTTCTGCTTCTGGTAGTACTACTTTGGTATAATCCATGTTAAGATTACGTGTCTGTGCAGTTCTGATATCTTCTACCTGTTCAAGTGTAAGCAGTCTGAAATGAACTTTATCTCCTGTATGGAGCTGTCCAAGTTTCCATAATTCTCCTTTTGCCACAGTTACAGGGCATACAAATCCTCCAAGTGATGGGCCATCTGGTCCAAGGAGAATAGACTGATCTCCTGTAAGATCAAGTGTACCTATAGCATATGCGTTATCATGAATATTAGATGGATGAAGACCTGCTTCTCCGCCATCTTCTCTTACCCATTGAGGTATAGGACCATTTAGACGTATTCCTGTTCTTGCGCTATTAAAGTTAACTGTATACTCTGAAGATGTAAGTGTATCTAAATATTCTGGTTTAAGATATTCAGATGTTGGCTGAGGTCCTGGAAGTACGCCAATAGTCCAGGAATCTGTAATCTGTGGAATATAATCCATATCAAATGACTTGATACTATCACATGTGCATTTATCTGTAAGATGCAGAACATCACCTGTTCTAAGAACTCGTCCGTTGTGTCCACCAAATTTACCATCTATAAATGTAGATGATGATCCCATCACCTGAGGTACCACGATACCACCCTTTACAAGAAGGTAACTTCTCATACCTTTAGCTGCGGTTTTAATCTTAAGTTCCTGCATAGCTGATGCTTTTACAACTGTGTACATTGGTACCTTTTCGCCATCAAGTGTTGCCTGCATATCTGCACCTGTAATGCAAAAACTTACTGTAGTTCTAAATCTATATGCGCCACCTCTAAGTGTAAATTCCAGTCCAGCTGCATTAGGATCATTTCCCAGCAAAATATTACCTATTCTAAAACTGTATGAGTCCATAGCTCCACATGGAGGAACACCAACTGTCCAATAGCCGATCATGCCATCAGCATCCTGAACTGTAGTCTGAACACCTCCATCCAAAACTTCCAGAGCGCATTCTTCTGGCATAAATCCATCAAGCATTTTAGTGTATAATTCGCCTTTTCTATAACTGTCTGTATGAATCAGGCTGTCCAGATACTGAAGATTAGTAGTAACTCCAAATACATCTGACTCATTTATAACATCCAACATCTTATCAACTGCTGCTGTTCTTGATTCACTATGTACTATTAACTTGGCGAGCATTGGATCATATAATGAACTGACTTCGATATTCTTACGTATCCATGTCTCAACTCTGGCCTTATCACTGAATACAACATCATCAATTTTGCCGCTACTAGGTCTAAAGTTATTGATGCAGTCCTCTGCATATACTCTGATTTCAATTGCATGACCGTTTGGAACAGCTGTAAATGACTCAATTCCCTTAAGTTCTCCACAAGCTTCTCTAACCATCCATTCAACAAGGTCTACACCATAAACCTCTTCTGTAATTCCATGCTCTACCTGAAGTCTTGTATTAACTTCAAGGAAATAGAACTTCTCATCTCTCTCGTCATATAAGAACTCAACAGTACCTGCATTCCTATAACCACTTGTCTTAGCAAGCCTCTTAGCTGCACTATACATTTCCTCTCTAACTGAATCTGGAAGATTTGGTGCAGGACACTCTTCAACAACCTTCTGATTTCTACGCTGTACTGAACAGTCACGTTCTCCAAGGGTACAAACTTCACCAAATTCATTACCAAAAATCTGTACTTCTACGTGTCTTGCTCTTCTAATATATTTCTCAAGGAAAACTCCACCATCATTAAAGTTGCTTTCCGCCAGATGGCATACATTGTCATATGCAGCAGATAGTTCATCTCTATCCTCACATATTCTGATTCCGATACCACCGCCTCCTGCTGTACTCTTAAGCATTACTGGATAACCGATTGAATCGGCTGCTTGTAGTGCTTCATCTACTCCAGATAACAGTCCTGTTCCACTTAGTAGCGGAACTTCTGCTTCCATCGCAATTGCCCTTGCAGAATGTTTTAAACCAAATAATTTAATCTGTCCCGAATCTGGTCCAATGAATTTGATATTGTTCTCTTCGCATTTTGCAGCAAAAAGTGTATTTTCACTTAAAAAGCCATATCCAGGATGTACTGCTTCCGCTCCTGTGCTAATAGCAGCTTCAATTATCTTTTCAACATTAAGATATGTATCCTTGGCAGATCCCTCTCCAAGATAGACAACTTCATCAGCATTTTCTACATGAAGGCTGTCTCTGTCAGCTTTTGAATATACTGCTACACTTTTTACTCCCATCTTTTTGAGAGTTCTCTCTATTCTTACGGCGATTGCGCCTCTATTTGCAATAAGTACTTTTTTAAACATATTATTATCTCCCATTCAGTTCATTCATCAGTCCCAGATAAGTAATCTTACAGGTGTTGGATTGTAAGCATTACAAGGATTATTGAGCTGTGGACAGTTACTAATTAAAACCATTACATCTTCAAGCGCTTTCATTTCTACATATTTGCCAGGTGCTGATACACCATCATCAAACTTGTAGCCGCCTTCTTTAGTAAGTGGTACATTCATAAAAAAGTTAATATTAGGAGCAAGATCTCTCTTCATAATTCCTGAATCAGAATCTGCAAGCTGTAACATAAAGCTGTCTCTGCAGTTATGCATATATCTTTTTTCTCTTGCATATCTGACTGTATTAGACTGAGAAGAGCACGCGCCACCAAGTGTGTCGTGTCTACCTGTCTTATCTGCAGTGATTTCTAATAAAGGCTTACCAGATTCAGCTCTTAATACAGAACCTGTTGTAAGATATATGTTCTTCTGGGCTACTATCGTAGCTATTGCCCCATAATGATCTTCTGGATTAGTCATGTCATAAAATGTTGTATCTACAGCTTGATTGCCTTCAAGATCAAGGATTCTAAATGTCTGACCTTTTTTTACTTCATGCATCCAGCCAAGTCCTGCATTTACTACTTCGTTATAAACTGCGTCTTCTATTTTTAATTCACTATCTTTTTCTATAAATCCGTGCATATCTATGTCCTCCATCTATCTATATCAGATACCTAATAAGTTGTTATAATCCCATGTATTCTCAAATGCTCTGTAATTCTCTGTTCTGTTCTGAACACACTCATCTAACAGATCTACTTCTGGTGCATCATAAACTTCCATTGTTACTGGAACTGATGGATATTTATCAGATGGATCTAATGGATTAGGTGTATTAGATGCTACAAAAATAATATCCATTTCCGTTCTAAGTGTTACTGTATCTCCATATTTGCAATTATCCATTGCATAATTCATGCTACCATCTTCATCTACATAAACTTTGGAAAAAAGGTTTACGCATGGAACCAGATCTCTTTTGGACATTCCATTTCTTACAAGTTCTACCTTGAAATTCTCTTCACCACATCTGTAATAATCATTTCCCTGTTTCTGATACGATGTCTCACCGTATTTTTCATCAGTCATCTGTCTTGTTGTATAACCGGAAATAGTATCATTCCATCCTGTTGAATCCTGAACGATAGAAGCAAGTACCCTTCCGTTATCACTCATAAGCACATTTCCCTTTGTAAGATGATATGTGTACTGAGCCTTAGTTGTATCTGGCATATTATATCTTTCAGATGTATCTCGCATGTTGTAGAGCAGAATAGAGACATTAGCATTATCTCCAAGTGCCTTGAAATGAATATATTTACCTTTGCCTATAGAGCCTGACCATTTCTCTCCTGGTCTAAATTCTTTTGTAAAAACTTTTTTCATAAAAAACTCCTTTCTCTCTAAAACCTGCATATATAATCTTTGTAATTTGTATTTGAGGTAATCGAGGCTGACTCCTACTCGATTTCGCACACGAACATTCCGCACTTAGTGCTCCATGTTCTTACGACCGGCAAATGAATTTGTATGCAAGCATCCATTCGCTTGCCGGTCTTGTGCAACAAAAAAGGAGCTTTGAGAAATCTTTCTATTTCTCAGAGCTCCTTTGCTTTTCATAGGCATATGATAAAGCTTAAGGTAAAAATATGTAATTAGTTAAAAGTCTACTTCTACTACTACTTTAGTTCTATATCATTCCAAAAATAATGTAATAAGCTGACTTCTATTGCTGACATTTGTTTTTTCAAAAAGGTTATATATATGCTTTTTAACAGTAGATAGAGATATTATAAGTCCGTCAGCTATCTCCTGATTTGAATATCCTTTATTAATTAAACCCAGAACTTCTTTTTCTCTTACAGTAAGATTGTACTCGTCTGCAAATGTCTTAAGAGTCTTTTTCATATAGGCATTTCCTCTGCTCATCTGGGTTACGTTATATACCATATTTTCCATATGCTTTTTTAATACATTTAATATATATAACTCTTTATCAGTAAAATCGCCTGATTTTTCATTTCTAAACAGGCTCAGAAGTGCCATAATCCTGCCATTCTTGGCAATTATGATTCCGCATCCATAAAATATATCTGTAGGTTTCAAAAAGTCAGTAAAAAAAACAGTATTAGTTCTAATGCTGTCTTCAAGTATATTAGTATCTCTATAAACGCAGGTATCACTTGTTATATCAAATAAATATTTAATATAATCCTCATCATAATATTTGCGCAGATAATCCTTTTGTGACTTCTCATCAAATTCAGCAAAAAAAGACTGATTATCTATAATGTTCTTATCATCATCAAGCATTATAAGACTTCCCTTTGTATATGGAATCAGCATTCTTATAACTCTCATTATCTTC
>CAMJFD010000214.1 GCA_946404845.1 uncultured Butyrivibrio sp.
TAGATTTTGCCGTAGACGTCTTTACCATCATAGCTTACGATGTGTTCTTCTGTAATAATTTCTGTTTTAGTATCCATAGTTTTTTCCCCATTTGTAGAATTTATATTAGCTTCAGCGGATGCAGAATTTCCAGAATCTGAATTAGCAGAATTATCAGCTGAATCAGTTATTGTACTGCTTGAACTGCTACATGCTGATAATCCTAATATCATTGTAGCAGAAAGAAGTACTCAAGAGTTATATTTAAGACCCTTTTTTCCTAGTCAATCTAAGCCTTTGGGCGTTATAATAAATAATAGAGCTTAAAAGAGTAATTACTATATAACTAAAGACTTACATTTGAAAGGGGAGTTTCATGAGAGAGGTAATGCAAAAGGTTGTCAGCGTATGCTTGATATTGATGACAATCTCAATGTTTATGGGGTGTGGGAGTACAGAAACAGGTTCTAATGAGGTAGCAGTTGAAGACGCATCTGTAGAACAGGCAACAGATATTACGACATTTGATAAGGCAGAAAGTACAGCAGATATAACTGGAACTACAGAAGATGGTACAACAAGTGATACGGATGAGGCACTTGCAAATTCATCAGAAAGTGAAGCAGACGCTGCCTGGAAATCTTCTATAGATAATCTTCCAGAAGATTTTATATTTGGTATGGACTTGTCATCTGTTATGGTCGAGGAAAATAGCGGTGTTAAATATTATAACTTTGAAGGTGAGGAGCAGGATGTATTCAAGACCTTTGCTGAGGCTGGAATCAACTATGTGCGCCTTAGAGTCTGGAATGATCCATATGATGAAAATGGTAATGGATATGGCGGCGGTAACAATGACCTGCCAACAGCTATAAGCCTTGGACAGAGAGCGACAGAATATGGAATGAAGGTTTCTATTGATTTTCATTATTCGGATTTCTGGGCTGATCCTAAGAGGCAACATGCACCTAAGACCTGGGAAGATATGGAAGTAGATGAAAAGGCTGATGCACTTTACGAATATACTAAGGATAGTCTCACACAGCTATTGGATGCAGGCGTTGATGTTGGTATGGTTCAGATAGGAAATGAAATCAATTATGGGATGTCTGGCGAAAAACATTATGACAACGTATTAAAACTATTAAAGGCTGGAAGTAAAGCAGTACGCGAGGTTTCAGAGAGTTACGGTAAGGATATAGACATTGTGGTTCATTACACTAGAATCACTGATAAGGCAGATGTTCTGACTCTTATAGAAAAACTTGTTAACGATGAACTTGATTTTGACATGATAGGTATGAGTTATTATCCATTCTGGGATGGCTCTATGGATAACATGAGCCGCGTACTGGAACTGATTCAGGAAAAATATGGTAAGAAAGCATTTATTGCAGAGACTTCTTATGCATATACAACTGAAGACGGAGACGGCTCTGGAAATAGCTTCACTGCAACTGATGCGGTAGAAGGTTATCCGGTAAGCGTTGAAGGACAGGCTACTATCATTCATGATATATGTGAAAGAGTTAATGAAGTCGGCGGAGTAGGAGTCTTCTATTGGGAAGGCGCATGGATTCCAGTTGGTCCTGCAAGTCAGGATAATTCTGAGATTTGGGAGACATATGGAAGTGGCTGGGCCAGCAGCTATGCATCTGATTATGATCCGGATGATGCAGGACTATATTATGGCGGATGCTCATGGGATAATCAGGCATTTTTTGACTTTGAGGGAAATCCTCTTGAATCAATCAATGTGTTCAAATATATGAGAAATGGTGGAACGGAGTAATGAATTCTTCTGCATATCATATGGCTTCATTTGATTATGTGTATAACTGCGTAGCTGTAATGGAATGGTTATTCTAGCAGAGTAAGTGATTATAAAAATTCATGTTTTTGTTCATTATAGGCTTAGCTATCCAAGTTAATTTAGGTATATGATATAAATATATTTTCGTCATATTAATAGAAAATGAATTATTAGACGAATTATTGATATTTGGAATGAGAGGTCTTACAAAAATGAGTGAAGTAAAAGATATGAACTGTGCATATTGTGCTAAAGGAGAGCTTGTAGCTAAATTCGGATATGAAATCTGTGAGCTTCCTGCAAGTGTTGTATATCTGTTCAAAGAGCAGTCACATCCAGGAAGATGCATCGTTGCCAGTAAGCATCATGTATCTGAAATGCTTGAAATCAGTAAGGAAGAAAGAGCTGCTTTTCTTGAAGATTGTGTAACAGTTTCAGAAGCTATTCATAAAGTATTTAATCCTGATAAGGTAAACTATGGAATGTATGGTGACACAGGTCATCATCTCCACATGCATCTTGTACCTAAGTACAAAGACGAATTTGAATGGGGCGGAACATTCGCCATGGATCCTAATCTTAAAAAGCTCACAACTGACGCAGAATGCGAAGAAGTTGCAGCTAAAATCAGAGCAGCAATTAAAGGCTGATCTATTAAATTTTAAAATGATTTTTTTGCTATAACTTATATAAAGACCTTCAACACTATTATGGGTGTTGAAGGTCTTTTTTCATTATAAGTTTATGAGCTGGGTTATTGTGTTTAATGTTCCGTGGATTAA
The DNA here is from genome assembly GCA_946404845.1 of uncultured Butyrivibrio sp. Classification (GTDB taxonomy): domain Bacteria; phylum Bacillota; class Clostridia; order Lachnospirales; family Lachnospiraceae; genus Butyrivibrio. The sequence continues at coordinate 2,575 of CAMJFD010000214.1, forward strand.
CCAACTTGGTAGTATTGATCCATCAGCTTTTTTCTCATTGATAAAGGCCATTAGAATTGCTGTAAGCATTGGATACAATAATAATACAATGCCCTGTGCAAAGGTTATGTAGTTAAGGGAGAGTACTACATGTATTGCTCCGAATAGTACTGCCTGTATAACAGCTGCTGTTTTAAAACTCATGACATGTTGTAGTCTTTTTTGTATAAAGCCTCTGAAGAGAATTTCTTCAGAAAAAGCTGTATGGATGTATGAAAATATAAGAGCACATGGGATTCCTGCTGCACCTGTTCCAGCATACTGGGCTGTGTTCCAGTCTGTTTTGAGAAGGCCGTTATATAGCAAGAGTCCCAGAGCTTCGCATATGATAAATATTACGAGTATATATGGTAGTAGCGACTTAAAGCTTTTTGATGGTTTTTTTAATCCAATCCAGGAAAAAAAGCTCTCCTTGCGTCTAGCTGTTATTAGCCACCATACAAATGGTATGAGTGAAAAAAGTATTACTTGGAAAATTGAGTTCATAGCTTCGCTAATTATTGTCTGAACCATGTTATTCGTCTCCTTCTGCATTGGGGTCATATTTTAGTAGGTCACCAGGTTCACATTCAAGCGCATTGCATATACCTGCGAGCGTTGAAAATCTTATTGCATTTACTTTGTTATTTTTAATCTTGGACAGATTGACGTTGGAGATTCCAACACTATCTGCAAGATCATTCAATGACATGTGGCGTCTTGCCATCATTACATCAAGTTCAAGAACTATTTTGCCCATTGTTGTCCTCCTTTATAATAATCCGTCGATATCTTTTTCAAGTGATGCGCCGTATGCAAAATACTGTGCAAGGCAGAGGATTATCAGACCCATAATGAATTCACCGAGCTGGATATCTACGTGATAAATGTCTGTGAAAAATCCTAGAATTACGTTGCCGAAGATTCTGACAACCGGTGCAGCTAGTGCAATGTAGCCGATTAGCTTGATACGGTTAATATTAGATTCATCAAATGGTGAGTCGGTATTACTCTTCTTGAATATGAGGTTGATGTTGCGGAACATGATTGCTACAAGTGTGCATGTGATAATGGATACAATCAGTAATGTAATTGCAATCGGCATGGTATCTGTTGCTACGAAATCCGCTCCCACGCCTATAATTGACAGTGAAAGAGAAGTTGAATTCTCAAGTGAGTTTAATGAAAATCCTGTTAAAACAAGAATTAAGGCTATTACACACAGCGCAGCAACCAGCCATGCAAAGATTTCTATTATTTTGGATAATATAGCGGTTAGATTTCTAAGTTTTGATGATTTCATATTTGTTTCCTCCAATAACTTAAAACGATAAGTATTTAATGTTTGTCGATAACTGAATAATAACATGACGGATTATGTATGTCAATAAGAATTTAATGTTAAACGATAAAAATATTATTTAAAATGATAAAAGAGGCACAGACATTGAGGATTGTGATGCGGCGGAGATGATGAGTGGAATTAATGAAGTTTTAATGTAGGTGGACTTATTCAGCACTTGTAAGTATGCTGAAGCGTTTGAACTGCAAGAAAGCGCTGAAAATTGTATGATACTGAGAATGTTTATGACAACGTAGCGGAGGTGATGGGTGGAATTCATGAAGATTTAATTTGGGTGGAATTACTTAGCTTTTTCAGTGATTCAGGGTGTTGTAGTGTCATGCCGGCTGCAGGCCGTTGTTGTTAATAAGTAATGTATGGACGCCAGATACGGGAAAAATCATGAAATTCAAGTACTGGTGTTGAATAGATAAAAACATGAAAAAGCATAAATTAAAAAGTCGTTCCTAGAAGCTGAATGCTGCCAATAGTACCGACTTTAAGCTGAATGTAATAAAGCAAGAAAGAAAAAAGTCGTTCCAGGAAGTCATATTATGCCAAAAGGACCGATTTTACAATGGATATACATAACCAAGAAAGGGAAAAGTCGTTCCCAGAAGACAAAATCTGTAATTAGGAACGATTTTTAAGTTTCGGATATGAAAGCAAGAAGAAAAAAGTCGGTCCTAAAAGACATAATCTGCAATTAGGAACGATTTTTAAGTTTCGGATATGAAAGCAAGAAGGAAAAAGTCGTTCCCAGAAGACAAAATCTGTAATTAGGAACGATTTTTAAGTTTAGGATATTAAAGCAAGAAGAAAAAAGTCGGTCCTAAAAGTAAAGATAAGCTTATGGGACCGACATTTAGCTCAATAAATGAAAATAAAATTGCATAAATAAACAGTTGACTAATACAATTAAAAACATTATTATCTTTGTAAGCAGTAAGCAGTAAGCAGTAAGCAGTAAGCAGTAAGCAGTAAGCAGTAAGCAGTAAGC
>CAMJFD010000215.1 GCA_946404845.1 uncultured Butyrivibrio sp.
GAGGACAGTGGAATTGCTTATCTTGATACTCACTATTATGGCGGAATCAAGAAGTATCAGTTCGTTGCCATGCCACTTGCACTTCACGGCGTAGTAATCAAGAAGGATGGAACAACAGTGCAGCTTAATATCGGTGAAGATGAGGATGATCCAGTATTTTTCATCTCAGATCTTCTGATTCATCTTGCTGGAGATCAGATGAGTAAAAATGCTGCTAATGTAATTGAAGGTGAAGCTCTTGATCTTATTGTTGGTAATAAGCCACTTATCATCGAAGGCAAGGCAGAGAAGGCAGCTAAAAAGGATGCAAAGCTTACAGAAGGTCAGCAGTATGCTCTTGATGTAGAGAAGGCTGAAAAGGATGAGAGCGCTAAGGTAAGCGGAGCAGTTAAGCGCGGAGTACTCTCTATTCTCTATGATTTATATGGATTTGAAGAGGATGATTTCCTCTCAGCAGAACTTGAAATTGTACCAGCTGGTAAGTCAAGAGATGCTGGTTTTGATAGATCGCTTATCCTTGGTTATGGTCATGATGACAGATCATGTGCATATCCTTCAATGAAGGCTATTATAGATTCCAAGAACCTTAAGAGAACAGCTTGCTGTATCCTTGTAGATAAGGAAGAAATCGGTAGCGTAGGTGCTACAGGTATGCAGTCTAAGTTCTTTGAAAATGCTGTAGCAGAGCTTATGAATCTTGCTGGACAGTACAATGACCTTTCGCTCAGAAGATGCCTTGCAAACTCATGCATGCTTTCATCTGATGTTAGTGCCGGCTTTGATCCTTCATATGCATCAGCTTTTGAAAAGAAGAATGCAGCTATCATGGGTGGCGGAATGGTATTCAATAAGTTTACAGGAAGCCGTGGTAAGTCAGGTTCTAATGATACTAATGCTGAGTTCATTGCGCATATTAGAAATGCACTTGATAATGATGGCATTAATTATCAGACAGCAGAACTTGGTAAGGTAGATAAGGGCGGCGGCGGAACAATCGCTTATATCCTTGCTCTTTATGGAATGAACGTAATTGATAGTGGTGTTCCAGTGCTCAATATGCATGCTCCATGGGAAGCTATTTCTAAGGCTGATATCTATGAAGCATACAGAGGATACATTTCATTCCTTAAGAATGTTGATTTCATGAATGCATAAGGCATTACGAATATTATTAGATGAGATTTTATTAAAAAGAAGCGTATGACAAAAATCATATGCTTCTTTTTAGGTGTTATGAAAATGTATTTTAGTGGCCTATAGATATTCTGTAATCAGAGGCTGTAATCAGAGCATTTGATTAGGGGTGGACAGAAATGAGCTTTGATATTAAAATATATGGGTTATATTGGTGTCGCGAGCTCCACCAATATCGGAAGTATTAGGTATTAGTATTACTCGCGGCATGAGGTTAATTATGACAAACGTAACAAATACAAACAACGAAAATGATGACAAGATGTTAGGGCTTCGCACATCAGATTATTATTTTGATCTGCCAGAAGAACTAATAGCGCAGGACCCACTTGAAGATAGATCTGCATCAAGACTTCTCGTACTTGATAAGGATACAGGTAAGACTGAGCACCATGTTTTCAAGGAAATCATCAACTATTTAAATCCAGGTGACTGCCTTGTCCTTAATAATACAAAGGTTATACCTGCAAGACTTCTTGGAACTAAAAAAGACACTGGAGCAGCGGTAGAAATCCTCTTATTAAAGAGAAGAGAGAATGACATCTGGGAGACACTTGTAAAACCAGGTAAGAAGCTCCGTCCAGGTGCTGAAGTGACATTTGGTGATGGAAGACTTACAGCTACGATTCTGGAAATTGTAGAAGAAGGTAACAGACTTGTGCAGTTCCACTATGATGGAATATTTGAGGAAGTATTGGATGCTCTTGGAGAGATGCCACTTCCACCATATATTACACACAAGCTTCAGGATAGAAACAGATACCAGACAGTATATGCCAAGTTCGAAGGCTCAGCAGCAGCTCCAACAGCAGGTCTTCACTTTACACAGGAGTTGTTACAAGAGATAGAGGCTAAGGGCGTAGATATTGCTTATGTAACACTTCACGTAGGTCTTGGAACATTCAGACCTGTAAAGGTTGATAATGTATTAGAACATCATATGCATACTGAGTGGTATCAGGTAACACAGGAAGCAGCAGACAAGATCAATAAGGCTCATGAAACAGGCCACAGAGTAATATGTGTAGGTACTACAAGCTGCAGAACTATTGAAAGTGCTGCAGATGAGAATGGCAGAATGAGTGAGAAGAGTGATAATACATCAATTTTTATTTATCCTGGATATAAGTTCAAGGTTCTTGACTGCCTTATTACTAATTTCCATCTTCCAGAATCTACACTTGTAATGCTGGTTTCAGCACTTGCTGGAAGAGAGCATGTATTAAATGCTTACGCAGAAGCTATCAAAGAGAAATACAGATTTTTCTCATTTGGAGATGCAATGTTTATAAAAGGCAGTGATATGTAAGATAATATATACAGACAGGATATATACATGAATATAGATACATTTCTGGCAGAATATAATATAAATCTTAATAATCAGCAGTTAGAAGCAGTACAGGCTACAGATGGGCCTGTACTGCTTCTTGCTGTACCTGGAAGTGGTAAGACAACGGTTCTGGTCACAAGGCTTGGATATATGCTGTTGTGCAAGGAAATACCAGCTAATAACATCCTCACTATTACCTATACAGTAGCTGCGACTAATGATATGAGAGACAGGTTTGCAAGTGTTTATGGCGAAGTTCTAGCACAGAAGCTTGAATTCAGAACTATAAATGGAATCTGTGCCAAGATAATCATTTACTATAGTAATCTCATAGGCAAAAAGCCGTTTAATCTAATATCAGATGAAAAAGAGATTTCAAGGATAATAGCTGATATCTATATGAAGGTAGAGAAAGGCTTCCCTACAGAATCTGATATACAGAATGTAAGGCGTAGTATAACTTATATCAAGAATATGATGTTAAACGAAGAACAGATAAAAGAACTTGAAGAAGACAGCGATGTTAGAATCAGTAAAATCTATAATGAATATAGAAGTGTTCTGAGAAGTAGGAATCTTATGGATTTTGATGATCAGATGGTATATGCCTATAATATTCTTAAGATCAATAAGGAGACACTCAATTATTTCAGAAACCAGTATAAATATATATGTGTTGATGAAGCACAGGATACTTCCAAGATACAGCACCTTATAATAGCTGTTCTAGCCGGTCAGAATGGTAATCTGTTCATGGTAGGTGATGAAGATCAGAGTATATATGGATTCAGGGCAGCATATCCAGATGCACTTCTTACTTTTGAAAAAATACATTCAAAGGCAAGAGTTCTCTTGATGGAGCAGAATTACAGATCTACTGCAGAAATCGTAGAGCCTGCAGCTAAATTTATCGGTGCCAATACATTAAGGCATGAGAAAACCATGATTCCAACAAGAGAGGTCGGAACACCAATAAATATAATAGATATTAAGAGACGTAGTCATCAGTATTCCTATCTTTTAAAGGCTGCATCTGATTGTACTAAGGAAACAGCTATTTTATTTAGAAATAATGAGTGTGCACTACCTCTTATAGATCTTTTTGAGAGAAATGGTATTCAATATAAAATCAGGAATAATGACTTATCCTTTTTTACTAATAAGGTAGTTATGGATATTAGGAATATAATAAGATTTGCTAATAATATGCGTAATGATGAGCTATTCATGCAGATATATTATAAAATGTCTACTTATATAAATAAGCCTAATGCTATTAGAGCTTGTAATATTGCAAGAGCAAGGAACATAGATATTATGGATGCTGCCATTAACTATACGGATTTGTCAAAAGGCGCATTATCTGCCAGCCAGGAAGTATATGAGAATTTGAAATCTCTTAGACAGGACTCTGCTCAGACTGCTATATCCAGAATAATGCATCAGATAGGATATGATGCATATATAGAGAGGAATAAGCTCGATATCAATAAAATAGAGATTATTCGTTCTCTTGCCGCTAATGAGGAAAGTGCTCATAGTCTTGATGAAAGACTCATAGAACTTAATAGGATTTTGCAGAACAAAGAATTTGATAAGAATTCAAAGCTTATACTATCTACAATCCATAGCAGTAAAGGACTTGAGTATGATACAGTTTATATGATAGATGTTTTTGATGGACTTTTCCCGGAAAAGCCACCTGCAAAGTCAGTAGATAAGATGCTTCCTGAAGATAAGGCTGTTTATGAAGAAGAGAGAAGATTATTCTATGTTGGTATGACAAGAGCCAGAAATTCTTTGAATATTTTTTATCAGAGTTCAAACGCTACATTTATAGACCAGCTAATTGGAAAAAAGCCTAAGGCTGGTAAAAAGGCTGAATTTATAGAAAAATCAGATAAGGAAGCCATCAAAGTAGGTAAGAGAAAAGCGTATTACACAAATACAAAGGCTGATAAATCTGTTAAAAATGTACTTACGGATGAAGAAAAACAGCGTATTGTTAATAACCTTCAGCCTGGAATAGTTGTGACTCATAAGAAATTTGGAGAAGCTGTTGTAAGGAAAATAGATGGAGATAATTTGTATATAAGATTAGTAAATAACGGTGAAGAAAAGAAACTGAGTCTTAGTATTATTTTGAACAATAATTTGATAAAAGTCTGAAAATTATCAAAATGTACGCGAATTTGATACATAATTGTCAGATATTAAAAGATGATTATATAAAGAAAGTATAAAAAAACCTTAAATTAGGCGGTGTTGTAATGACACTGTCTTTTTTTTGTGGTAAGGTAGGGACAGAATAAAAAAGTATGTTAAAACTTGACGAATTCATTTTATTTTTAACAAATTTTATGTATAATATACGTTGGGTTAGCTTTTAGCACTCTTGTCAGAAT
>CAMJFD010000216.1 GCA_946404845.1 uncultured Butyrivibrio sp.
TAAAGCTTAACAGTACACCAATATAAGATGGTAAATACCATAAATGATATTTAGGGCTGGTCATAGCATGCAAAAGAACTGAAGGAATAAAATTCTTGTCAATTCCAGCATCGAATATTGTAGCCATTGCAGCGTATCCAATGCTATACAGTACATAAAGGACAATAAATCGAATTATATTTAATATGTATTTTTTGTTTAATTCTAGATTTCTTTTTTCTGAAAGATATAAGCACCCGGTTATCATAAAAAAACAAGGTACAGCAAATCTTCCAATACAATGATACATATTTAGTGCCCAGCTGTTTAAACTACCATACTGAGCATCAAATACATCTTCCCCGGCAATATGTAGACCTATAACTCCCAAAGCTGCTACAATTCTTAGCAGATCAAAACTATAATTTCTTTTCATTATGATATTTTCCTTTTCTCCTCACCCTTTTTTATAATCCCATAAAAATGTTGGTATGATATTTTTGCACTTTGGCTCTCTAAATATCATACCAACATATTATCTTATTTTTTAGAATATTCAAATGTTTGTAAGAATTTCTTTGCACGATCTGTTTTAGGAGAAGTAAAAAATTCCTCTGGAGGTGCTTCTTCTATTAACTCGCCTTCATCCAGAAATAATATTCTGTCTGCTATAGCTCTGGCAAAAGACATTTCATGTGTAACAATAAGCATAGTCTTACCAGATTGAGCCAGTTCAAGCATAGTCTGGAGTACTTCATGAACCATTTCCGGGTCAAGTGCAGCTGTAACTTCATCAAACAACATGATTTCAGGATGCATGCACAGCGCTCTTACAATTGCTACTCGCTGCTTTTGGCCACCAGATAACTGTCTCGGAAATGAATCTTTCTTATCAGCTAGTCCAACTCGGCTCAAAAGTTCTATTGCTTCTTTTTCTACTTTTTCTTTTTTTCTCTTTTGAACTTTCATTGGAGCAAGAGTTATATTCTGTAGAACAGTCATATGTGGGAACAGATCATAACTTTGGAATACCATTCCTATCTTCTGCCTTATTTCATATAAGTCCTTTGATCCCTGAATTACAGGTTGTTCATCTACATATATTTTTCCAGACTGTATGTCTTCAAGTCCATTGATACATCTTAGAAGAGTACTCTTACCACATCCGGATGGTCCAATTATAACGATTACTTCACCGCTTTTAACGCTTAGGTCAAAATCCTTTAGTATAACATTTTCACCAAAAGCTTTATGTAAATGTTCTATTTTTAATATTTCATTTTTAATGCTCATCGGTCACTCCATCTTTTTTCCAAATGCTTAGATAACAGGCTTATAGGCCAACATACTATAAAATACATCATAAAAACAGTTGCGAACATTCCGAATGCAGCATTCGGAGACGTGCGTCTGTTAGCCTCTATAATCTGCTGTGTTACCTTTAGTACTTCCACAATGCCTATCATCATAACAAGGCTGGTAGTCTTAATCATACGAGTAATCAGATTTATTGATAGCGGAATAAGTCTTCTAAGAGTCTGTGGAAGGATTACATAAAGGTATGTCTGCAACTTGCTAAGTCCGAGTGCTTCGGCACTTTCGTATTGATGTCTTGGTATACTGATAAGTGCTCCTCGAACAAGATCACCCATTTCAGCTGTGCCCCAAAAGGTAAATACAATGATTGCAGATAATTCAGCTTCAATATTTATTCCAAAAACTCTAGTAGTTCCAAAGTATACAATAAATAATAAAACCATCTGCGGCATTATTCTAACTATTTCTAAATAGAGTCTCATTACAGTTTTAATAACTTTATTCTGAACAGTCATTAGAGCTCCGACAATAAGACCAAGCCCAATGCTGAGAATAACAGATACAAGACTAATTCTAACTGCAACCCATAAGCCGCTTAGCATACGTAAGAAATTATTTCCTTTTAGTAATAATTCAATCCCCATAAGCTGCATAACGAACCCTCCTTTCTATATATGTTCCAAGGAGAGATACTGGTAATAACATAATCAGGTAGAATACTACCAGTAGGAATAGGGCTTCAATAGTTTTATACTCTAATCCAATCAAATCTTTGGCGGTAAACATCAGATCCATTAGACTGATTGCCGAAAAGACACTTGTTTCTTTGAGTAAAAAAATAATATTAGCCATAAATCCAGGTATACTGATAGAAATAGCTTGTGGTAATATTACATAAAAAAACACCTGGTGTTTTTTCATACCAAGGCTTAATGCACTCTCAGACTGAATGCTATCTATAGCGCTAAGTCCACTTCTGAATGTTTCTGTCATATAACTACCCCCAATCAGTGTTAGCCCTAGAATACCACAGGTTTGAGCTGTAATCCTGATTCCAAGTTTGGGCAATCCAAAGTATAGGAAGAAGAGCTGCACTAAAAGTGGTGTATTTCTAAATAATTCAATATAGATTTTAATAATAACCTGAAGCAATGGTACTTTGAAGTATAGAATAAGGGCACATACAAGGCCAAGGGCTATAGACAGAATAATCCCCAACCAACCTATCTTCACAGTTAATCCGAGAGCTTCAATATACAGTGGTAAATACTCTCTTATTACATTCCAATTCATATAGTTTTCCTTCATTACAATAAAGCGTTGCAGTGTAAATATATCATCTTTATTGCAATATGTCTATTATAATTAAAACGAAAGCGGAGTTGCTGTTATACAACCCCGCTCATCTATAAATGTCTCTTTTATTATCACATTATGGAAGTTCTGTATTCTCAATTACAAGAGTATCTTCATATTCAGAACCATATGTTTCAAGTAGTGTTGCTTCATAATCAGCATGGAAGAAGTTCTCATTGCCAAGAGATACAAGCTCTTCATTGAGCCAGTCAAGCAATGTTTCATTACCTTTAGTTACTGCTGGAGCAATAGTATCCGCAGAACCAAGTGATGGAATACCTACTTCATAACCTTCGTTTTCAATAGAAAAGGCTATAACTTCTGTATTGTCATTTGCCCATGCTATACCATTTCTGTTTTCAAATGCTGTCTTAGCTTCTGCATATGCATCATACTTCTGAAGTTTGATGTCTGGATACTCTTTTTCCAGATATGTCTCAGCTGTAGTTCCTGAAATAACTATTATCTCATCATCTTCTGTCAAATCATCAAGGCTTGTAACAACATTATCATCATGAGATATAACACCAAGAGCAACATTCATATATGGAAGAGCAAAATCAACTTCTTCTGCTCTTTCTTCTGTTACTGTAAAGTTAGCAAGAATTATGTCTACCTTACCAGTCTGGAGATACTCAATTCGGCTAGCAGCTTCTGTAGAAACGTAATTAATTTCTACGCCAAGATCTTCACCGATTCTCTCTGCAAGATATACATCATATCCCTGATAGTCACCATTTTCATCAACATAACCAAATGGACTCTTATCTGAGAATACACCGATATTGATTACACCACTCTCTTTGATCTCATCAAGTGTGCGATAATTTGCAGATGTCTCTTCTGCTGTGTCTGTATTCTCTGTAGTATCGACTGACTCAGATACCTGTTCATCTGCATTATTTGCTGTTGTTGTACTTGAATCTGAACTACCGCATCCAGTAAGAGCTCCTGTTGCAAGTACTACTGCTGAAATGCCAGATACTATCTTTGTCAAAAATCTTTTCTTCATAATATATTCCTCCTCTGAATATTTCCTACTAAAGTGATATGAAATGTAGGAATATTGATATTGAAGAGTTTAAACTGTAAATTAAGTTTAGTCAATACCTTTTTATAATTTATGTAAGCTTCCTCCATGGAAGGGCTAACCAGTACTACTCTGAAATCATATGTTTTTCGCATAATAAAAGGACCATGCTCCTCACATGATCCTTCAAAGTCTTTTCGATGATGACTTTATACAACTATTTCATATTTTTCTTTCAGATTATTCAGCATGCTATACTTAATCATTCCTTCTAGCTGCATTCTCCCTACTACTATCCCAGGTGCAATTCCCTGTTCTTTTGCAAATTGGAGTACGCTTCTCTCTGAATAATCTCTACCTCTTCTGAAAGCCTCGAACTCCTCAGATGTTATCAGTGTCTCACCAGACCATTTGTCAGCAGCTTTTTCATCATCCTCAGATGTACCGTTAGACTGTCCTACATGGCCGAGAGCAATGTGGGCAAGTTCGTGGAACAAACTAAACCAAAACTTATCCGCGTCCTTTCCTCTTGCCGTAAGTCCAACAACAATTTTATTTCCATCCATAAAGGAAGCTCCCTGAAGAAAAGATCCTTTAAGGTGTGGCAGAAATACTAAAGCTATTCCACAATCTGCAAGGCATTTCTTTATCTGAGGACAGAATTCCTTTGGCTTAAGCACAGTCATTTTTCGTAACTCTGGCATAGCGGAAATTAAGCCTTTAATGTTGATCGGTGCTGTTTGGATATCTCGTGCCTTAATCTTTGCTTCCTGAGCCCAGGCCATCAACGCCAAATCACTTTTTTCTGTGATTGCCAGACGTCTACATGCAATTCTTGTAATCTGCTTGTTTCCAAGAAGAGAAAGCTCAACAACTTCAAAGTATTTCCTAAGATTGACAACTTTCTCCTTAGCTTCTCTGGTCTCCGGAACCCATCCAAATTTTGCCATCTCGCTATAGGGAAATTGTTTTGCCATCTCGGCATCAGCATCCATTGCGTTTTCTGCTTCTGCCTTAATAATCTTCTCTCTGTAGATTGCCTCAAGGTTATTCCAGAACTTAGCCGGAACACCTAAAACCATCTCTAATCTAACAGCGGTCTCCGGTGTAAGCTGTACGTCACCGTTTATGAGCTTGCTGATATGCTTCTCAGACATATCCATCCTGGCCGCAAACTCCTTCTGGCTCATACCTCTGTCATTCAACTGCTCTTTAATTGTCGCCCCAGGTGGCGTTGCAATATAACTGC
>CAMJFD010000217.1 GCA_946404845.1 uncultured Butyrivibrio sp.
TACCACTTGAAGTGTATTTTTTAGGCTTTTTTTGTATAAGGTATAAAATATATGAACGAGTTGAAATACAGTAGGTTATAGCTAGTGTATTCTGCTTAGGGTCACTTGAGACTAGACACGGGGATTTAGTCTTTAAACCCAACATAATTTTTAATGGTATGTATCCGCGAACGATTGTTATATCAACGTTTGCGGATATTTCAATTAATGAATTCCATATATGTCTGTTTTTTACGCTTAATTTTTACGGTTGTAATTATATATATGGGTAGTAATATTAGTAAAGATGCGTTATTAGGCTATATTAGCGCTAGGATAGCAATATGTTGGAGGAATCAAAATGGGTAATTACGCAGAAATGGAAAAACTAATTGATAGCACTATAAACAAGTCTATTGATAATAATGAAGTAGCAGGAATGAATCTCCTTGTTGTAAAAGACGGCAAAGAGGTTATATATACAGAACAGGGTAAGGCAGACATTGGCGAAAATAAGGACTTTAAAAGAGATACTATTATACGTCTCTATTCACAGTCTAAGCCAGTTACAGCAGCTGCCGTTATAAAGCTGATGGAAGATGGTGTTATTGACCTTACTCAGGCTGTATCTGATTTTCTTCCTGGATTTAAGGATCAGTATTATCTACAAAATGGTGAGTGGAAAAAACTTGAGTCACCAATGCTTGTTTATCACTTATTATCTATGACATCAGGACTTTCATATCCTGCAGAAGATAATATTAACGGGGTTCAGGTTGATAAGATATTCAAAGAAGCTGATTCAAGACTATATACAGATAATGCAATGACAACTATGGAGCTGTGCAATGCAATTGGTAAATGCGTTTTGAGTTACAGACCTGGTTCATCATGGATGTATGGAACATCTGCAGATGTACTCGGAGCTGTTGTAGAGAGCGCATCAGGGATGAAATTTTCGGAATATCTTAATAAAAACATCTTTGAACCACTTGGAATGAAGGATACAGCATTCTGGGTACCAGAAGATAAGCAGAACAGACTTGCAAGAACATATGAGACAGTATGGGATGAAAATGGTAATACCAAGGATATGATTGAATATACTGGAGATAATCTGCTCATAATGAACAGGATGAAAACACAGCCAGCATTTGAGTCAGGTGGAGCAGGACTTGCTTCTACACTTGATGATTATATGAAGTTTGCTACAATGCTTAATAATAATGGAACTTATGAAGGCGTTCAGGTATTAAAACCAGAAACTGTAAGATATATGATAAGTCCAACTCTTCGTGAGAGCTCACGCCATGGATTTAACTGGGTCGGACTTGAAGGCTATTCATATGGTAATCTGTTAAGGGTATGTAAGGATCCATCACTTTCACCAGTTATGGTGCGTATGGGTGAATATGGCTGGGATGGATGGCTTGGACCATATTTTGCAAACTTCCCAAATGAGAATATGACAATACTTATGGGAATGCAGAAGAGAGATGCAGGTACATGGACGCTTACAAGAAAGCTTAGAAATATCATATTAAGTAATGTACTGGAGTAATAATATTGGAAATGTATTATTCATGTGGAGGAAGATGAATGTCCAAGACTTGCATATGAAAAGATTTTCTGATTACTTTATTGTAAATTTGGAACAACAATTGTAAATAAGCAATAAAAATTCATTATATATGAAAAATGTATAGCCCGTGGTATATGCCATGGGCTATAATGTTACTTGGTATGATTTTTAGATACTATAACTACAAAGGATTAGATTTTAATGGAAAAACCAGTTTACGAAATAGATTTAGTTAAGACATCAATTTTTTTCTGTGACATAGTATACAAACTCTATGGCATGGAAGTAAAAAAGCAGGAAGGAAATACCCTTTTTGAAAAGTGCGAAGCTGTTATGAGAAAAAGGCATATGGACGATCTCTACGAAGCTGATAAGATAATTACAGAGCCTATATACGAGGATGTTAAACAATATATGGATCCTATGATTGCTAAGTTTGTAAGATACGCACTTAGAAAGTATGACCTTATCCTGCCTATCAAAGACAGCTACGAAAAAAATGAGCAGACTAATTTAGGATACAGGGAGCGCTGGGAGAGAATGGATGATTATTATGTGATAACTAATGATTATGCCAATCAGTACAAGACAATGGACCTGGAAGTCAGGAAATATTTCGGCGGTAGCAGGCTCCTTATGAATCAGATAGAGGATGCCGCAGCAACTGATGAAGGATATGAAGAACTTAAGAACCTTGTCGATTCTATGGTATGCGATAGTCTTAAGAGCGCATAAGTTAATTATGAAAGGGGAGCGGGGATGACTAGGATAATGACCAATGATGGGATTATTGGAGGAGCAGACGGGCCAACATCTATATTTCTTGCACGTAGCCTGTCATATAGCTGGATTAATGTATGGGGAATATTTATAGTAGTTCTGATTCTGATTCCAAATATTATTTATGCTCTTATTAAGAGTAAAAAAGATAATGAAATCCACCAAAAACAATTAAATAATAAAACTGATGATTTATTGAGTAAGACTATGAGATTATTAGAGCAGATAGGCCGTTATGGTTGTATGTTTCTAATGATATTTAATATAGGTATAGCAGAATTTGGCTTTACGTCAGTTAATGCTTTTTTGATCTATTTTATTGGAAACATAGTTCTGATACTTGCTTACTGGATAGTATGGATGATGTACTTTCATAAGGAAAGTATTAACAAAGCCATGGCACTTGCCATTATTCCTATATGCTTATTTATGATAAATGGAATTACAATGAGGCATTATCTGCTAATTATATGTGGCATTATATTTGGCATTTCTCACATATATGTCACAAGGCATGATACCATTGAAGCCTTGGATATCAAATAGAGCATGTGTAATCAGCTGAAAAGCAAATTTTATCGTATTAAGATCGACATTAATATTTGGGATTGAAGGTTTTGGAATACGTGGAACTTTTTCAAAAGAGGTGCCATATCTTGACCTCAAAAAAGACAGGGATTAAAATTCTAATGATATCCCAAATGATTTATTACGCTATAAGGAAAGATATATGAAAGATGTAAGTTTTTATGAGATTATCATAAATAAGGATGATCAAATGATAGTATCAGCTGATGCTCAGGTTTACGATTCTCTTGGAAGCAATATTTTAAAGCCTATGTATGAACTGATTGCTACTGAAGATATAGAAATATATAAAGACAATATCAACAATTGTGATGGAACATGGCATCCGGGTAAGATACTTGGGGCCAATGAGATGTTCTATACATATATGTGTGCGAATAGATATAATGACGACCTGATAAGGCTCACTGTAGTAAATGCCAAGGATCTTCTTAATGCGCATAAAGGAATTATGCAAATAGTTAATAAATATAAGGCACAGCTAGGCTTATATCAGGACGTTTTCTTTGAATATAATATCAAAGATGACGTTATGAATGTTTATAATGCAGAGCTTACAGACTTTGATACACGTTCATATAATCTGTCTGAGTTTGAGGATATTCTGCTTGCAAGAACTGAGGAAAATCAGAAGCAGATTGTAAAGAGTTTTGTGTCTCAGATAAGGTCAGGTGTTGGCAGAAGTACTATGGTAGTACAGGGCAATATACTAAATGATGATTCCTATGTAACTGGAACCGTTTTGGATGAGGCTTTTGTTTTTTATGACAAAGAGACTGAAGGCGTTGTTGGTCATATACAGCTGCAGATAAGTAGTTCTGTGAGACCGGTTGTTATTAAACATGATTCATTAACAGGACTTATAGATAAAGCTGATATTATCAGAATAGCCAGAGAAAAAGTCGACGACAGAAGACTTTCTGGAACCGTGTTTGCAATAATAGATATCGACTATTTTAAGAATATAAATGACAGCTTTGGTCATCAGTTTGGCGATGAAGTTATCAAAAAAATTGCGGATATAATTTCTAATGAAGTTGGCACAAGTGGAATAGCAGGTCGTTTTGGGGGCGATGAGTTTTTTGTCGTTTTATATAACATTGATTCAGATAATCAGTTAAGAGCAATACTAAAAGGTATTAAAACCAAAGTATCTGCAACATTCCCTGATAAAGGGATAGACAAGGATAATCCTCTTTCTGTTTCTATTGGTGCTGCAAGATTTCCAGAAGATGCTGATAACTATGATGATTTATTCATGATTGCTGACCATTGTGTATATCTGGCTAAGAAAAAAGGCAGAAACAGATTTATAATATATATTCAAAAAGATCATGGAACTATTGAAGAAATAAGGCAAATGCATAAGTCATCCAAGATGATAAACGAAAGAGATATTTCTTATGGAGATATTATGGTCAGAATGTTAGATACAGCCGTTCATGATAAGAGTTTCTCTGCAGAGCATTATTTATATGAATATGCCTATGCTTTCAACCTTCAGAATATTCATTTATATGTAGGTGCGCCATTTAGATTTAAATGCGCTGCTGGCAGTAACGCTATTGATGATTATGATGCGATTCATTTTGTTGAAAAGAGTCTTAATAGTGAAGAAAAAGATAGATTTTTTTCTCTTGGAGATTTTGTAGTAGTAGACAGATTGGAGACATTACCTCCACATGTATATAATACCAAGGAATTTCTGTCTAAGAGAGAAGTATATTCTCTTATTATTATAAGGTTTTATGATAAGGACAATAGAGAATGCATACTGATAGTATCAAGTGTTGGTAAGGTCAATAAGTGGAATCAGTCTCACTTTAAATATTTGAGAGCTTTCGTAGATATATTATCTATAAAGTCGCTTGGATAAATTTAAAAATAATTATTATAAAACATATGCTTAATTTTTATAAAACAGAGGAATTTGCATGAATATATATATTGATTTTGATGACTGCCTTTGCG
>CAMJFD010000218.1 GCA_946404845.1 uncultured Butyrivibrio sp.
CTTCTTCAGATTAGCAGAATATATCATGTTATGTGGATACCTTTCTTTCAGTTTACTAATTCCATGATCAAAGTCAAAAACGATAACTGGAGTTAATAAGTATCCATCCAAGTTTAGATTGTTACAATTCAATGTAGCTTTTACTTGTATCTTGGCAATTTCAACATAGTTTATCTGTTTCTCGTATTTAAGAAGATTTTCGCTATCCTCCATATAATCAGTCATATCCAGAATGAGTCCTTCTCTTACCAAGTCACTGAGATTTCCGTCATCTGCGCCAATAAATATGATATCGCCTATATTTCCGGAGGCTCTCATATTCTCAAAAAGGGCCGTTCCATGACCCTCCTGATTTGGAGCAATAATGTTTATCTGCATATTGAACTTATCCCGGACTATCTTTGCAAACCATCCCCGTTGGATTCCCCTGGTGTTGGACTGTACATCAAAAACATCTATAGTTATAAACTCCGGATACTTTTTTTCTAAAGGCGTACGATCATCCTCAAAAAAAGGCAGTCTGCAGCTACATAAAGTGCAGACCACCATTATAAATGACAAAATAACAGTTGTTTTTCTTTTTATTCTCCCCATTACTTCTTCCCCCATCAAAAAAAATTTTTTAGGAGAAACATAATAATGGCAAGTTTAAAACTAACAGAATAATGAAAAAATATAGCTCTGATATTACTTATATCTTTGTGAAGATAGCTGTTTCGTCATCAAGCTCACTTACAATTCGCTGATTCTCATCCATTCTCTTTGTAATATTGTCCATATCACTTACCAAAGTCTGAGTACTTTCAGCTGCTGAGGAAACTCCCTTTACACCTTCATCGATAGCATTTGTTATGCTTCCTATTGACTCTGCAATTTCGTCGAAGGTTTCCTTGAAGCCATCTGTCTTTTCTGTAAAGTCAGCCATTACAGATTCAATATAGTTAGCATTATCTCTATATTTTTCGCCATCCTCTACAAACTTGTAAAATTCTGGAAGAATGGAATTCTGCATATATGCAACAAGGTCATTTGCACTGTCCGAAAGATTATGAACAGCACTTACTACAACAGAGTTTATTTTCTGGATATTTCCTGCTGTCTGGCGGCTATTTTCTGCAAGACTACCTATTTCTCCGGCTACAACTGCAAAGCCCTTTCCTGCTTCTCCTGCCCTCGCAGCTTCTATAGAGGCATTAAGAGAAAGAAGGTTAGTCTGACTTGCAATACTCATAATCTCATCCGTCAGAGAATTAACCTGGTCTACACTCTGGCTATCGGCAATGGCCTGATTCAGAGCTGACAGGATTTCATTAACCTTAGCATTGGTCTCATCCATATTTGCTTTGGCATTATGCTCCATCTCGTCCGCATGCTCTTTCATCGTCTTGGAATATTCACTGATCTTGCGGCTCTTTTCTGCCATTTCATCGACCTCTGCCCTGACAGCCTCTGTATTACTGTTGATCGTCGAAGCGTTATTGGCAACTTCTTGCATTGTCGCAGAGAGTTCTTCTGTTAAAGCAGAAAGATCTGAAGCACTGCTATTTGAAGTCTGTACACTTCCAAGAACATCACTGACCACTTTATCCATTAATTCTGAATTACTGGTAATAGTAGTAAATATATTCTGAAGAAGTTCTATAAAGGAATTGATTCCCTGCGTTAATGTTCCTATCTCATCGTGAGAGCTTATAGATACTCGCTTTGTAAGATCTCCTTCACGATTGTTTATTCCGTCTATAATTTCTCTAAGCTCTGCTTCCGCCTTTATTACAGGTCTGATAACATGTTTGGCTACCATGTATATAGCTATTGCAAGTGCTATCACACTAATTATCAGGACTGCTAATCCTGATACAATAGCCATATTAAATCCCATTGTCAAAAGATGTCTTTCGCTGGAAGCATATTCTTTATATGAAGTAATGATCGTGTTAATATCATCATTTAACTTCTTTGAACTGTCTGCAACCAGTCCATTGGCAGTGCTATAAGCATCTTTTGTTTTCTGATTTGCGCTCTGCGCAAGAAGAATCATTACCGACTCTTTAAAGCTTTGGTAATCTGTTATCATATTCTGATAAGCATCAGCTGTATTTGTATCTATATACTTCTGATAACTCTTAATGTACTCATCAAGAGCCTTCTCCTGCTCATCAATCTGAGCTACAACACCAGTCATAGTCTCAAAGTCCGTTGCAACTATGTGCGAAAGAGCAAGGGTGTGGATATTCTTGGTAGTCTGCCCTATAGTATCTAACTCCGTTATTGCTCCAAGATAATTATCTGCGATCACAGAAGCCATATCATTAACTTTTCTAAGGTTATTGATAGCAAGAACGTTTGACATTACCGAGATCACAAAAAGGAGTAGAACCGGAACCAATATTTTTACTCTTATACTCGTTTTTTTCATTGCTTCAACCTCCTGCTTAATTCACACTTGAATCAGAATTGGCTTCTGATGCAGCCTCAGAGGTTTCTTCAGATGCAGCATCTGTAGCGATGTCTTCTGATGAAGCATCTGTAGAAGCCTCAACTACTTCTTCAACGGCTTCACTCTCATCAAGGCTGCCGTTTGATTCCTCGCCTGTAATTTCTGTTACCATTTCATTTAGAAGTACCTGAAGACTCTTACCGGAAGGGTTTCCTGCACTCATAGCTTCTCCAAAAGTAGTTGCCGCGCCCCAATAGGTTCCACCAACACGCTGAAGACTTGAATACGGAGCCTGCTCCTGAAGTGCCTTGATTGCTTTTGACTCTCCCACTTCTCCTGAGGAAGAAGCATTAGTATTCGAAGGGCCCTGGCCTCTCATTGTAAATCTCAGTGTCTGATTCTGTTCATTTGTCATCCAGTCTGCAAATTTAGCTGCCCAGGATGCATTTTCCGAATAAGAGTTAACGCCAACAAGCTTGTACCCGGCATAGCTGGACATCTGTAGCTGCTGGCCCTTTACAGTATAAGTCGGAAGCTTGGTAGCAGCATAATCATCGCCCCAGGCCTCTTTAATAGCGTTTTCATCCCACACGCCGCTTACTCCGGCCACAAAAGTCCCATCTGCAGCTCCGGCAGTAAAGCCATCATTACTGGTCGCTGCAAATGCCGGATTCGTGCCTATCTTTATCATTGCTTCGGCAACATCAACACCGGTAATGTCTGTATAGGTTGCATTCCAGTTACAGTAAGTAGAGATTCCATCGTCATTAAGACCTATTTCCATATCAGTATTGCCGAAGAATGAATACATATACCATCCGGAAGTCATCTCCATGAAAACCTGTTTTCCTGCCTTATTTGCTGCCGCCAACAGGCTATCCATGGTCTGAACGTCCTCTTCACTTAGATATTTTTTATTATAAAAAAGGAAATAACCATTATCTGCAGTTAGTGGATAAGCATATAAACTTCCATTAATGGAAGCGGCTTCACTTGCTGCAGTAAGATTTCTTGAAGAAATCTCGGAGTCGTTCGACACCTTTTTTAGCACACCTGATGCCACAAACGCCATCAGCTGATCATCTGCGAAAGTAAAGACATCAGGAGCATTTATAACATCCCCCAAAATTTCATCCTTACAATTAGCTTCACTGTGAGCCTCAAAGGTAATATTAAAGGTGGCTTGCCCTGCATATTGAGATGTAAAGCTGCTTATAATTTGATTAACAAGATCTGCATCCTCATCTGCTCCCCATACTCTAAGACTTACATTGCCACTAGGGAGTTCATTAGAGGCTTCAGTAATAGATGTGTCATTCTCATTTTTAATGCTTTTCCCACATCCTGTAACGGAGACTATGACTAAAATAGCTGAAAGAAGAACTGATAGTAAATATTTATGCATAAAAACCTCCTTGCAATCTAATGCAAATACAGAATAGCAAGGAATTTTAAGCAATTCAATATAACGTATATTTATTTATTATAATTTAAGATTGTTCCCGATTTGTTTATGCAAATGATACTTTATCCTAAACCTATAATTTAATCTTTCCTTATAAAAACAACTCCATGTCGATGCATTCCCATGTACCTATTTTCATTGTGCACAATCGCCTACTATACTCCCTGAACCCTACTGCCTCATAGCAGTATCTGGCGTTGTTATTATTTTCAAATACACCCAGGTCAATCCTTTGGACCTTAAAGTGCTCCTTAACATACTCTATCCCAAGAAGGAGCATTTCTTTTCCATAGCCCTTCCCTCGCAGGTTCGAATCGATCACAACAAAGCCAAAACGGACAGCAGAATCATCATCAGTTTTGGGATATCTGATGATAAAATGACCAACAACATTTCCTTCATCATCCACCGCTGAAATCGGGAAAAACCTGCCACTTGTAAGCTGCACTCTATAATTTTCATTGATATCCTGAGGCAGAAGTGGGAAACGGTTGATCCTGTCTGCTGACCATTTGAACATTTCTTCTTCCGAGCGAATCCATTTACAAATGAATATAGCATCCTCTTCCTGATATATTCTGAGCTTCATTATCTATCCTGCCTCTCTGGTATATATTTATTGATACAAACTCTTCGAAAAAAGCTTGATTGCGTGCTGTTATTATAAACTTATATCCTACTATAGCAGAAAAAGAGCCGTTTAACATTCGTTAAACAGCACCTCTCCTGTTGTACTTCTTTTCAGAGAATTTCAATCCTTTTTCAGCGGCACCCATATATACACAGACATTTCTTCTGATCCTTCTTCTGGAGGAAGATAAACCTCTATGTCATATTCTCCCATCAACTTATATCCCTGTAATGCAGGAAGCCACTCTGACCAGATTTTGGTATTCACATCCTGCAGATTACTCA
>CAMJFD010000219.1 GCA_946404845.1 uncultured Butyrivibrio sp.
AAGAGAATAGCTCTTCATCTTGGTCCTGAAGGCTCTTATCATAGTGACAAAGTCTTTTAACTTGGAAGCTGCCCGGCTTATGGCTACAATATTATCAACCTCACACAGAGCATCGTAGAAGCTTATCTGTCTCTCATCTGCATATTCCTGAACGTGTTCTATAGTAGTTGCTCCTATACCTCTTCTAGGTACATTTATAATACGTCTGACAGCAAGATCATCTCTTCCGTTATCGATAGTCTTAAGATAGCACAGAAGGTCTTTGATCTCTCGTCTTGAATAGAAATTTGTTCCACCTACAAGATCATAAGGAATACCACTATATACAAAACGCTCTTCTATAAGTCGTGACTGTGCATTTGTTCTGTATAAAACAGCTATATCTCTATAATCAGCTTTGCCTTCTCTCTTGAGCTTAGTAATATCACTTGCAACAAAGTTTGCCTCTTCCGGGGCGTCGCCGAGCTCTCTTAAATGTACCAGTTCGCCTTTACCTTCATCAGTCCACAGCGCCTTATCTTTACGGCCCATATTGTGTCTGATAACGCCATTAGCAGCATCCAATATGTTCTGTGTTGATCTGTAATTCTGCTCAAGCTTAACTACTGTCGCATCCTTATACACCTTCTCAAAATCCAGAATATTCCTGATATTAGCGCCTCTGAATCTATAGATAGACTGATCATCATCACCTACAACGCACAAATTTCTGTACTTGTCGGCAAGAAGTCTTATAAGCTCAAACTGTGCATTATTAGTATCCTGATACTCATCTACCATTATGTATTTAAATCTCTCCTGATAGCTTTCAAGAACATCAGGATTCTTTTTAAACAGTTCAACTGTGTTATATATAAGATCATCAAAATCCATAGCATTATTCTTTTTAAGAGCTATCTGATACTCTGAATAAGCCTTTGAAATCTTCAGTTTTTCTGGATCTCCACCATTTGCCAGATAATATTCATCTGGAGATACAAGATTGTCCTTGCATGATGAAATAGCACTCATAATTCTTCTGAGTTTAAGTCTTACTGTTTCAAGCTGATATTTCTTACAAATATCCTTCATAAGACTCTTACTGTCGTCTGTATCATATATAGTGAAGTTATTCTGATAACCCAATCTGTCTGCATATCTTCTGAGGATACGTACACAAGTTGAATGGAATGTAGCAACCCAGATACTCTCTGAGCCAAAGCCCACAATCTTATCTACTCTGTCACGCATCTCACCAGCTGCCTTATTGGTAAATGTAATAGCCATGATATTCCATGGATTAACACCACATTCATCAATCAGGAAGGCTACTCTGTGAGTCAGAACTCTTGTCTTACCTGATCCTGCACCTGCGAGAATCAGAACTGGTCCGTCCGTTTGTAGTACTGCCTTTTTCTGTTCGGCATTTAATGTATCATAAATTCCCATTATTACTATTATTCCTTATTTTTCTTATCTTTCTTTTTTGACTTGCCATCCTCTTCTGTTTCTGAGAATCCATCCAGCATTTTTTCTATTATTAGTTTCTTGACATAAACATCATATGCAAGAAGTGCCATAAATGAAAAAGCCTGTAATCTGTCCTTCATTTCTTCTGGAGCATCATCAAAAGACTTTAGTGACTTCTCATATTTATCTTTGATATCCTTTTCGACTACAGTCAGCTCCTCATCTTCAAGAGCATATATTTCTCTGTAGATATCACTTAGTGTAAGTCCATCTGTATCACTTACATGGAATCTTTCCTTAACTGGATCAAGCAGAGTCTGGATATCATTTATAGATAGGATATTCTTGAAATAATAAATGAATATCAATAATATCAAATGATCCTTAGAATATTTCTTCCTCACTGGTGGAGGCAGCAGATCATTTTTGGCATAATTATTGATCATTGTCTTTGTGAGGATCTTGTCATCAAGTGGATATCTTGTTGTTCTTCTGAGCTTTTCATCCATAAAAGTCGTCAGCTGATCCATATACAGATCAATATTAGGAATATCTTCTACCTTGATGTTTTCTATCCTGTTAAGACTTTCCATTATGCTGTTCAAAAGATCATCATTATTGATTGTCATCTCTAATTACCTGTCCTTTATCCTATAGCTTTTATTTTGGTATCATTTGCCATTTTCTTCATCTCTCTTGCATTAACAAGAACAGCATCTGTAATTTCTGCAGTACCAAGAAGCCTTGCCAGTTCTTCTATGCTGGCATCACCATCTATGCGGTTTATTCTGGTAACTGTTCTGTCTCCCTCAAGACCTTTTTGTATTACAAAATGCGAATCAGACATAGCTGCTATTTGTGGCAGATGAGTAATACATATTATCTGATGTGATTCTGAAAGTAATCCAAGCTTTTCGGATACTTTCCAAGCAGTCTTACCAGATATACCTGCATCAATTTCATCAAAAATAAGAGTTGCTATATCATCTTTTTCTGCAATAACTGTCTTAAGTGCAAGCATTATTCTTGAAAGTTCACCGCCACTTGCTACCTGATCAAGTGGTCTGATACTCTCTCCAGGATTAGTAGATATCATAAATTCCACATCATCATAACCTATGGATGATATCTTATCTTCGTCTGGAGTTACCTGTATTTCAAACTGTACATCTATGAAATTGAGATCCACAAGTGCATCCTTTAATAATTTAGATAATACCTTTGCATTTTTTCTTCTTATATCAGATGCCTTTTTGCAAAGTGCAAGAACCTCACCATATACTTTATCAATATCAGCTTTTAACCTGTTCCTGTGCGCCTCTAAATCTCTTAACTTTTCAAGATAAGCAAGTTTTTCATTATAGTATTCAAGTACAGCTTCTATGCTGCCTCCAAACTTATCCTTCAAATGATTGATTGTATTTAGTCTGTCTTCTGTATTTTTAAAGTCTTCCTCATCAAATTCAAGTTCATCTATATAAGATGTTATCTCATGTCTGAACTCTGAAATAAGACTATCTATATCAGCAAGCTGATCTGAGAGTTTCTGTGCCTTATCATCATATGATGCCACAGAATTTATCTCTCTAAGAGCTCTGCCTACCATATCAGAAATACTTTCATCATCTGAATCATTTCCGCATATTTCACTGCACACATTTACGGCTTGAGCGATTTTCTGACTATTGAGCATTCTCTTATATTTAGATTCCAGCTCTTCATCTTCGCCTATAGTAAGCTCAGCTTCTTCTATTTCATTTACTTCAAAAGAAGTCAGTTCTTCTTCTCTAAGTCTGGAACGCTCATCAATATCTGTTTCTTCAAGTTCCTGTACCAGTCCCTTATATTTCTGATACTTTTCCTTAATCTCAGATTTAACTGCTAAGAGTTCTTCACCTGCATAATTATCAAGTATCTCAAGATGCTTATTCTTATGCAGCAGTTCCTGATGATCATTTTGACCATGAATATTTATCAGTATATTTGACAGAGTTTTGAGCTGTCTTGCTGTTACAACCTCTCCTCCTGCCTTACATACACTTCTTCCTGGCATAATCTTTCTCTGCAGAGTCAGACTTCCATCCTCTTCAACAGGAATGTCCATCGCCTCTATCTCTTTTCTCTGCTTATCATTATCAACACCAAATGTAAGCTCGATAAGAGCATATTCTGCACCAGTTCTGATCATGTCCTTGTCGGCTTTACCTCCAAGTGCCAGATTAACAGATCCAATAATAACAGATTTACCTGCACCGGTTTCACCTGTCATAATATTAAGCCCTTTAGTGAATTCCACTTCCTGCTCATCGATAAGGGCCAGATTCTTTACATGTAAACTATATAGCATTTTTCATCCTTTTCTGAATCAATCCTGCAGCATAGATTGGATCTTTTCCATTACAACCAAGGTGTCCTCATCAGTTCTGATAGCGGCCATAATAGTGTCATCACCTGCTATACATCCAACGATTTCCTTGAATTTAAGAGCATCAAGTGCAGCAGCTACTGCCATTGCCATACCGGAAACAGTCTTCATAACCAGTATGTTCTGAGCTCTATCCATGCCTACATACCCCGCCCTAAGCACATGTATATATTTATCTTTAAGATGTTCATCAGTCTGTCTTGTAATAACATACTTCTGATGACCTTCAGGAGTACCAACTTTAGTAAGTCCCAGCTCTCTGATATCTCGTGATACAGTTGCCTGTGTTACTTCGTAACCGGCTGCGCTCAGCATCTCAGCAAGAGCTTCCTGTGTATCAACATCGTTATTTTCAATTATTTCTATTATTTTGTCGTGTCTGTTCTTCTTCATTCTTTTATACCTTTTCCCCTCATAGGATATCTGGATCAAACAATAGTTTCATCTGTATTATTTAACTCAAACAAGCTTATTATGAAGAGCTTCTAAGAAGCTTACAGATTTCAGTCTGCAAATCTTGGTAACCTGATCTGCCCTTGTTATTTCTATTCTGTCACCTGTTTTTAATTTAATAATTGCAGTACCATCAAAACTTGCTTCTACCTGCAATATACTACCAGCCTTGCCTTCTCCTATTTCAAGAGTGATTCTGTCATCAGGAGACAGTACAATTGTCCTTGTATTAATTGTATGAGGACATATTGGTGTAAGTAATATCATCTGTGCTGATGGCTCTACTATAGGTCCTCCTGCAGACATGTTATATGCTGTAGAACCAGTTGGTGTAGATACGATCATTCCATCTGCATGATAATTA
>CAMJFD010000220.1 GCA_946404845.1 uncultured Butyrivibrio sp.
GTTCAGAGGTATCATCACTTCTCGGACGTATGCCTTCAGCCGTTGGTTATCAGCCAACACTTGCTACTGACCTTGGTCAGTTACAGGAGCGAATTGCTTCTACCAAGCAGGGTTCTGTTACATCAGTACAGGCCGTATACGTACCTGCTGATGATCTTACTGACCCGGCTCCTGCTACAACATTCGCACACCTTGATGCTACAACTGTATTGTCACGTAAGATTGTAGAACAGGGTATTTATCCAGCTGTAGATCCGCTTGAATCATCAAGCCGTATCCTTGAAGCTGATGTTGTAGGTGAGAGACATTATAATGTTGCCATGAAGGTTCAGCAGATGCTGCAGAAGTACAAAGAGTTGCAGGATATCATCGCAATTCTGGGTATGGAAGAATTATCTGATGAAGATAAGGTTACAGTATATAGAGCCAGAAAGATCCAGAGATTCCTGTCACAGCCATTCCATGTAGCTGAGACATTTACAAATATCCCTGGTAGATATGTTCCTCTTGAAGAGACAATCAAAGGTTTCGAAGCTATTGTTTCTGGTGAAATGGATGATTATCCTGAAATGGCATTCTTTAATGTCGGTACTATCGATGATGCTATTGAAAAGGCTAAATCACTCTAATTTAGGAGAGTTGGACTATGAGTGCATTAATGAGACTTCAAGTTATGTCAATTCATGGAATATTCTTTGATGGTAAAGCACAGGCTGTTATCATTCCTTGCGATGATGGTGACCGTGAGATCATGGCTCATCATGAAGATATGATTTTTGCTATCTATGATGGTGAACTTCGTATTCAGGATGAAAATGGTGAATGGACTCATGCTGTAATCAGTATTGGTTCATGCCAGGTTGCTAACAACCGTGTTATTATCATGTCTAACACCGTTGAGAGACCAGAAGAAATTGATGTCAGTCGTGCACAGGAAGCTCTTGATATGGCACGAGAGAAGATTCGTCAGAAGAATTCTATTAAAGAGTACAATATCTCTCAGGCTACAATGGCCAGAGCTCTTAGCCGAATTAAAACTGCATCAAAGTATAATTCATGATATAACTATTAAAAATTACAGGCTATTTAATTTTAATCCTTATACTGGGTAAAATTATATAGCCTGTTTTTGTTTAATAGGAAATTGCTCTGCAAATTTCCTATTAAACAAAAAGCACTCCGTGCAGGATGCGCACTCGCGCGAAATGTAAATGCTGCAAAAATGCAGCCGCGCTCGGCGCCAAGAATGTCGCTAGCGACATTCTTTTTTATTATTTTAGAAAAGATTAATTGCAATGCAAATTAGATTATGTTAAATTGAGAATACACAAATATTAAAGGCAGCACATACGAAAGTATGTTACGCAAAACTATAGGGACTGTAAAATGTCAGCCAGTTGCATCATAGAAATACAGCTATTGGTGCCTCTTTTTATAATCGAAAAGCGGTACTTTTTTTTACCCCTTTATGTGTTTTTTTCTGCCTAAAGGAGAGAGTAAACATGGATGTTAGAAAGTATTGTAATTATTGTGGAAGTGCTATTGAAACAGGCAAAACTTGCTGTAGTCATTGCGGCAAACTTATTAACTATGAATCAGTCAAAAATAATGTAGATTCATTTAAATCAAACAAGTCAGATTCCTGTTTTAAGAAGATTTATGACAGTACATATTCTGATTTGTATGGATATGTATATCTGTACACGCATAATGACAAGATTTCTGAAGAAATTATCAAAAAGACTTATCTGGAAGCTTATGCTAAGGCAAATAAACGCAGTTCTACAAGTGAATTTGAGGACTGGCTTAAAGAACTTGCATATAAATACTATGTTCAAAAAACAAAGGATACAATGCAGAATCAGACAAGATGCGATGATCTTATAGGATATACTGGAAAGGTTGATAATGAATATATAACAATTCCAGATGATGCTCTTGAAGATCCTGAACTTAAGGGAATCCTTATTAAAGAAATAAACAAGATGCAAGACATGCATAGAATCATCATGCTCAGATACTACTATGAAGGACATACAATAGAACAGATATCTGATGAAACAGATCTATGCGAAAGTACAGTATTTACCTATCTTAATCGTGCCCGTAAATGCATAGGAATTACACTTAAAAATTACATCAAAAAGCACAGAGTAGAAACAATAGAAGTAAATGTACCTCCAATTGCAAATCTGTATTTCAAGCAGCTTGTAGTGGATTATGAAAAGGATAAAGCGCCAAATGAAGATCTATTCAAAGAGATTTTAGAAGAAAAAGAAAACAAAAAGAGCTCTAAAGTAACTTTATTTGGATTTATAGCGAATAAAATCGCAAACTCATACCTTGTAACAGGTTGAGATTTTATATATATTTTATCCAGTTAACATTGAATGCGGTATTTTGATAATATATAATGTGAGTATGGAAATTTGTAGATTACAATTTTCCATACTCATTTTGTTTTCTTATAAAGGGCATTTATGAAACTAGCATTTAAAATGATCTTCCTGGTGGTGACACTTGTACTTGCAGGTAATATCATCATTACAAGATCTGTTAATAAAAAAATTGCAAAATATTCACGCAGAATAATGTATGCAGGAACAATTGCTACATTATCTCAGCTGATTCTAATATCTTCATCGAGCGAAAAAACAGCTTCGTTAATGCTCGGTGTCTTTTTTGCATGTATGGATTTCATACTGTATTTCATTCTGGATTATTGTATGGTGTATACTGAGCATGAACACAGAAGTGATTCCAAACATTTCTTTATGCTGACGCTTGTAGTTGCAGATTCTTTATTTATGATTACTAACTATTTCCATCATCTGGTATTTGATCTTCAGGAAATAGAGTTTCAGGGAGAGTTATATTTCAAGGCCCTTAAATATTCACCATATTATATACATCTTATTTTTTGCTATATTATAGCGATTAATTGTGTATTGACGTTAGTACTTAGAATGAGACGACTTCCTAAGTTCTACTGGCCTAAATACTATTTCTTTTTCATAGGATTTACAATTGTAGTTCTGTGGGATGCCATCTACGTATTTAAGCCTAATCCAATTGATACATCCATTATAGGTTATGGTATATGCGCCATGATTCTCAATTATTATGCGCTTTTCTATGAACCCAAATATATTATTGAGAATATGCTTAAGCGTGCTATTTCAGATATGAATAATATGGTCTTTCTATTTGATATAGAAGATAACTGCATCTTTATAAATGAAGAGGCACAGACTTTTTTTGGAATCAAAGATAAGAATCAGAATTTAAAAGAAGTATTGGCTATATTCATGGATCCTGTGAAAGAAGATTGGAGAGATGCAAACTACAATTATTCATGTTCTGCAACACTTAACAGAAATAATAAAAAATACTACCTGGAAATACACTACGCAAGGCTTCTTGAAGATGACCGTCTTGTGGGTTACTTTTTTGACATAATGGATATAACAGAGCAGCATAAGAGACTTGAACAGGAAAGGTTCCTTGCTGAGCATGATACTCTTACAGGTGTCTATAATAAAGAAAAATTATACAAAGTAATAGATGAAGTTCTGGACAGAGATAATGATAATTGCAGCTCATATTATCTGATATCGTGCGATTTCAAGGATTTCAAGCTGATTAATGATATATATGGAGAAGCAGCTGGAGACGGACTCCTCAAGAAACTCGCTGATACTCTTGTCAAAATGGCTTCCCCTGGAACCAAATATGGCCGTATCGGTAATGATAAGTTTGGTATGCTTCTGGAAAAAAAGAATTACAACAGAGATATATTTGAGTATGGGCCTAGGGAAATCATGAGACTTGACGAGAATTTCCTGTATCCTGTCGTAATTCATGTAGGTATATATGATCTTGCAAATGGAAGACTACCTGTAGGAATTATGTTTGACAGAACTACTCTTGCCATATCATCTATTAAGGACAATTTTGAAAAAAGAATAGCATTCTATGATGCCAATATGCGAAATCAGAAGATATGGGATCAGAAGATTGCTTCAAATCTAAATCTAGGCATCAAAGAAAGACAGATTGTACCTTATCTACAGCCTCAGATTGATTTAAGCGGCAATGTAGAAGGGGCTGAAGTACTTGTCAGATGGAATCATCCTGAAGAAGGATTCCTTACACCTAACAAGTTCATTCCTACATTTGAAACTAATGGAATGATTCTAGAACTCGACAGATACATGTGGAGACAGGCTTGTGAACTGCTGAGGAAATGGAGTGATGGGCCTAATAAGAATGCATATCTGTCAGTAAATATTTCACCAAGAGATTTCTATTATGTAGATCTCTATAAGGAGTTTACTATACTTATTAAGGAATTTGGTATTGATCCGCAGCTTCTAAGACTGGAAATTACCGAAACAGTATTTATGAATGATATCGAGAATAAAGTTTTACTGTTAAAGAGACTGCGTGAAGAAGGCTTTATCATTGAAATGGATGATTTTGGAAGCGGATACTCATCGCTCAATCTATTAAAAAATCTGCCGATTGATGTGCTTAAGATTGACATGATGTTCCTGGGCAAAAATAATGATTCTATAAAAGCAAATAAGATTCTTGCAGGTACAATCAGAATGGCCAAAGATATTGGACTTACAGTAATATCTGAAGGCG
>CAMJFD010000221.1 GCA_946404845.1 uncultured Butyrivibrio sp.
CTTCTAGCTTCTGCCATATAGACCTCCCGCTTAGGATCATAGTCCTTAAGCTCTCTATTGGCATTATAATCCATAACCCACCTTCTAAGTGTCTCTTTTGATTGGATTCCATATTTTGCAGCAATTTCATGTAACGGCCCGTTTCCAGAAAGATACTCCTGTACGGCATCCAGTTTTGATTTCGACAAGTATTGGTTGTTTCCCTTAACGCGATAGAATGATGCTTCACCGCCTACCGTATAACGTCTTATCCAATCAGTAAGAACAGTAGCATTAGGATTTTTAGCGTATGTAATTCCATACTTGGCACATATGTCTTTTTTTGACATACCTTGTTCGAGATAATCTTTACATGCAGCAATCTTGATTTCTATTGAATATTTGGACATAAAAAATCCCCCTAAAGGAGACTTTGGATATTTCCATTGTCTACTTTAGGGGAATCATATCATTGCAGGGGCTTTTCTTTATTGCTTCGCAATACAGCTCGGGCGCGAAGAGTCGCAAGCAACTCTTTATTTTAGCAACAAATCGCTGGAAATGTTTTAGGTAATTATAGAAAAATGGTCAAAACTAGTCATAATAGGTGTGTTATTAACTAGATATACTCTAAATTTGAGTATATTATTGGCTATATATAGTTATACAGCTAAAAAGAAGAATAGCAATAAAAGGGATTTATGACTTAAGGGAGATTGCAGGGGAATGTTATTACAATATTTGGAAAAACCTTTAAGAGAGTATAGTGCATATCCTTTCTGGTTCCTTAATGGAGACCTCAAAGAAACTGAGATTGTGAGACAGTTAGAGGATTTTGATGCGCATGGAATACATGGCGTCGTATTACATCCAAGGATGGGGATGGCAGACAGAATAGAGTATTTGTCAGATTTGTTTTTTGATTATATAAAGATAGCTGTTGATACCTGCAAGAGACTTGATATGAAAGTAGTGCTCTATGATGAGGGCATGTATCCATCAGGTTCAGCAGGAGGCCTTGTAGTACAGGGGCATCCAGAGCTAAAATCACTTGGTATTACGATAGACAGGAATGTACTTGAGAAAGACAAAGTACTTGATGAGCGGACTAATCATGATGGATATAGAGAATACCTGATAATAAGGCATAGCGAAGGTACTATAAGAGGTATTCATTTTGGAGAAGATGATGGTGAATTAAATGCACCTAAGAGTGCAGATATTCTGAATCCTGTTGCAGTTTGCAGATTTATAGAACTTACACATGAAAGATATTATAAGCATCTTGGAGAATATTTTGGAAATACTATAGTAGCTTTTTTTACAGATGAGCCAAGTATACTAGGCAGGAATGTTACAGGTATGATGCCTTGGACTAATGGGTTTGAAGAAGATTATGTAAGTGCAGGCGGTAATATTAGTAGCTTGTGGAATCTGTTTGATAATGCAGGTGATAATGATTTATATAATAATCTGATTTTGGAAAAAGAAAGTAATGTATATTATGGTGCATTATCCAAATGGTGTGAATCACATAATATCGCTTTAATGGGGCATCCTCATCAAAGCGATGATATAGAGGTTTTAAAGTGGTTCCATATACCCGGACAAGATCTTGTATTTAGATGGGTTGGTCCGGAAATGGGCGATGTTAATGGTATGGATTCTGTAATGGGGCACTGTTCAGCTGATGCAGCTCTTCTGATGAACAGAAATCGTAATGCCAATGAGGTTCTGGGAGCATGTAACAGGAATGATAATCCATGGTATCTTACTGGTGATGACTATAAATATTTTATAGATTATCTTGCTGTAAGGGGCGTCAATATGTATGTGCTGCATGCATTTTATTATAGTCTTGAAGGTAAGAGAAGCGGAGAGAGACCGCCAGATGTAGGACCTGGTAATATATGGTGGGATTATTATGATATTATATCCCGTTATATTAAGAGAGTATCAGCTCTTATGACTGATATAAGGCCTTATGCAGATGTTGCAGTTATATGTAGTAACAGGAATCTTAAGCCTGAACTTGTGAAGCCTTTAATTCAGAATCAGATAGATTTTAATTATATTCCTATAGGCAGTCTTGATAAGACCAGGGTTATAGAAACAGAGGATGGCCATGCATTAAAGGCAGGTAACAGGATTTATCAATATGTAATTGGAGATGACAGCGTATCTAATAATATCTTAGATATGACAAGGATTCCTCACATAGATACTTCAGATGAGACGCATTTGCAAATGCTATCTGATATAAGACCGCTTGGAAAAGAGGATTTTAGCGATATACGAGTTATGCATTTTGATAAGGAAGGCTCTGAATGCTGGTTTATAGTTAATGCCGGTGATAGCGACTATGACTGTGATATAGTTCTGAACCAGTTTAGTTCGGGTCTTAAGGGTGATGAGGATTCTCCAGAAAGTATAGATTATGAAATGCACAGACTTGCAGTATATGACATATGGAATGATGTTAAATACAGATTTGATGGAACTTTGAGACTCAGGAGAAGGGCATCACTTCTAATATGTACATGCAGCGAAGATGAATATAGAGATATTTCTGATTATAATAAATATATTGTGCTGAATCCGGAATTCGATATTATTGATGCATCTAGAGAAGAGTATATAGACGAGTATCATGTAAGAGAGCGTTTTGCAGATATATCCAAGGTATATAGAGGGCAGATACAGATAACAGAGGACGAATTTAATATTATTAAGAGTGGTGTTAATGTCAAAGTCAGAATAGAAGCAGACGAGATGGCAGAGTTATATGTAAATGGAGAATTTGCCGGAGTATCTTTTTACAGTCCGCATTACATTGACGTTAGTAATACGCTTAAAGAGGGTAGCAATGATATGATACTTATTATTACAGGTTCTCTTGCAAATCGCTATGGTAATGAAAAAGTATATTATGGATTAAAATAGTTTTTGTAAATAATAAAGCCCTGTAATATCAGCTTTAAAGTGATATTACAGGGCTGTTTTTTGTCATATATAAATAAATTATGCAGCGACCTGTGATGTACGAAGTATAACTGTTGAAAGAGCTTTGCAAACGATTGTTCCAACAACTCCGCAGGCAATTACTTCGATAAGTCCCTGAACGCCTACAAGTAAGATTACGAACATAAATGCATTTGATGCTCCCTTAGCAGCTACTAGTGACTGAATATATTCAGTATTGTAGAATGCAAGAACGATGTAACCCATAAAGAATACTGTATTCAGAACTGGGGCTGCAACGCTTCCTACAAGGAATTTCCAACTTGAGTATTTTCCGATTTTCTTAAGAGCCTTGAATAATAATCCTGTGCAAAGACCCATAAGTACTCGTGTAACTACGCATAATACAAATGTAGATACTGGATTTAACTGGAAAAATGTTCCTGTCATAACTGATGCTCCAGAAACTGCATCCCAGAAGCTTACAAGACCAAATACTCCGCCAAGAATAGCTCCTGCTGCTGGTCCTATAAGAATAGCTCCAACTGCGATTGGAATAGTCAAAAAGCTCATGTTAAGTGGTCCTACTGGTACGCTACCAAGTCCAATGGCCTTCATAACGATCTGGATGGCAATCAGCATGGCAAGTTGTACTAACTGCTGCAAATTTAAATTCTTATTCAATTTTACTACCTCCTGCTACCGTTCCGCCTCAGGGCGGATATAGTGCGAATTTATTTTTCAAGAGGATTTTATACTAAAACAAAATTATTATTTATGATTTAAATCAAAAATTAGATATAATCCTTTAAATAATAAATATGGATCATATATATGTTCATGTGAAATATGTTCATGTATATATGTACCGGCTCCCCCTGTGATTATCAGTGATACAGGAGATCTAAGCTCTTTTTCAATACGGGATACCATACCATCTATCATGGCAGCCTGTCCGTATATGGCGCCTGATAGCATGCATTCAGAAGTATTCTGTCCGATTATCCTGTCACAAAAAGTAGCACTTAGTTGTGGGAGCTGCGCTGTGTGTTCATGAAGTGCTGTAAGACTTGTATTAACACCTGCGGATATTATGCCGCCAAGGAACACTCCGTCTGCAGATATCACATTAACAGTAGTAGCAGTACCCATATCAACGGTCACAGCAGGAAGACTTAAGGTATGCCTTGCCCAGGCTGCATCTACAAATCTGTCATTTCCAACTGAGTTTATATCTATGTCTTTGAATATGAGATTAGTTTCTACCAGCTTGTTGACTATAATAGAAGATACATTATATAGGCTTTGAAAAGCTGCCTCTACAGCTGAAGTTAATGCAGGAACAACGCTGGATATTATTGCGCCGTCAATATTTACAGGATTTATATTATCAAATTCTGTTTGGAGTCCTTCTTCTATATCTTTAGAATTAAGATCTGTATCAGATGGAAGCTTTGCGGTTTTTATTACGTCTATTGTAGAATCGTTATTTTTATTTAATAATCCAAGTGATATTGTTGTATTTCCTATATCTGCAACCAGAATCATGTTTGTTTTTCCTTTTTATAATAATTATCATTAGTCTTTATATATTCAAGGTGTTATAATACCTAAGATATTATATGATGAAGGTGTCAAAAGTATCTTTTGACACCTTATGATATACGAATTGCTCCATGACTAAAGTCATTCTCGCAATTCTACAAATA
>CAMJFD010000222.1 GCA_946404845.1 uncultured Butyrivibrio sp.
AATATCCAGAAATACTGGTTTCATCTACACTTTGAATTATACAGGAAGCTATTCAGTAAAAAAACAGATAGAAACAGCTAATTAGCTATTCCTATCTGTTATTTTTTCTTCATCATTTATAACTTTATAAGCAAGTTTTAGAGCTACCTCATGCAGGTTATCCATAAATTCTTCTTTTGGCATTATCATACCTTCTGATAACCATCTCATTATAGACATCAGAAAAGCATCTGTAACGAAAGTAAAAAAGAATTCACGTTGGCTTTCACCCTTTAGAATATCCTTTATAAAAAACTGAGTGAGTGGTCTAAGCGTCTCAAGCACATAATCATGAAATGAATTTTGTCCTTCTATTTTAAGTGCTTCAAGATAAAACTCCTTATCTTCATAGAACATATCACACATGGCGCTAATCATATCCCAGCCAGTGTCGTATTCATCCAGATTCAGCTTACTCATACAATTAACATAAAAAATCCAGTTAACTAGATCATATTTATCTTTGAAATGATAATAGAAACTCTTTCTATTCATTCCACAAGATTCACATATATCTGAAATACTTATTTTTTCAAATGGTTTTTCAGCCATAAGCTCTTTAAGCGACATAGCAAGCGCATTTTTAGTAATATTAGAATCTGCCATTCTCTTTCCTACCTTTTCGCTTCTTACTTGTTTCTCTTATATATTATTTCTCGTTTTTCTCAGGATTTTCCAGTATTTCTTTCATTGTTCTCCATCCCAGAACTGCACATTTAACTCTTGCTGGCATATGTGAAACATCCTGAAGAGCAGTTGCTTCGTCTAATTCTTCAAGCTGTTCCTCATCAGTAACTTCACCCTTTATCATTCCCATGAATAAATCAGAGCTCTTTATAGCTTCTTCCTTGGTCTTACCGATAATCTGATCTGCCATCATATCAACAGAAGCCTGTGATATTGCACAACCAGAGCCGCTAAACATGGCGTCTTCAATAACACCCTCAGCTGATAATTTAAGCTGTAATGTTATATCATCACCGCAACTTGGATTTACTCCTCTTAATACTAAATCGGGATCTGCCATCTGTCCCTTATGTGAAGGTCGTAAATTATGTTCATTTACTATTTCACGATACAAATCTTTAAGCTCCATAGCCCATAACCTTTCTGATGCCTTTAAGCTTTTCCAGGAAGACTCCTACCTCTTCCTCTGTATTATAAAAATACAGACTTGCTCTTGCTGTTGATCCAGCACCTATAAACTGCATAAGCGGCTGTGCGCAGTGGTGACCAGCTCTTATGCATACGTGATCCTCATTAAGCACAGAAGAAATATCATGAGGATGAACACCATCCATTGTAAAAGTAACTATACCACAATGCTTTTCAGGATCTTCCGATCCATATATCTTAATATATGGAAGCTCTTTCATTCCTTCCATTAGAAGTGTGGTAAGCTTCTTCTCATGTGCTTCAATTGCATCAAATCCAACATTTTGCAGATACTTAATAGCAGCATCAAGCCCTACAGCATCGGCTGCATTAACTGTTCCAGCCTCAAATTTATGTGGAAGTTCTGCAAATGTAGCATCCTGCCTTGTTACATACTCAATCATCTCGCCACCTCTAAGGAATGGCTGCATATTATCAAGAATCTCTTTCTTAACATACAGTCCACCAATTCCCATTGGTGCAAGTAATTTATGTCCAGAGAATGCAAAAAAATCTGCATCAAGATTTTGTACATCAACCTTAATATGTGGTGTTGACTGAGCACCATCTACTACTACAACCGCTCCCTTGGAATGAGCATATTCAGCAATATCCTTAACAGGATTCGTTACACCCATTACATTGGAAACATGACCAATAGCTACAATTTTAGTTCTATCTGTTATTTTACTCTTATATTCTTCCGGAGTAATAGTTCCATCTTCAAGTGGTTCCATGTATACAAGCTTTGCATGATTTTTATTTGCAACCATCTGCCACGGAAGTATGTTACTATGATGCTCCATAACACTAATTACAATTTCATCATCTTCATGGACATTTTCAAGTCCATAGCTATATGCAACAAGATTAATAGACTCAGTAGTATTTCTGGTAAAAATTATTTCTTCATCTCTGGATGCTCCAATAAACTGTGCAACTGTATGTCTCGAATTTTCATATCTCTCAGTTGCATCTATACTCCAGTCATACAAGCCCCTTAATGGATTTGCATTAGATCTTGTATAAAAATCCGTAATAGCTTCCATTACCTGAATAGGACGCTGAGTTGTTGCTGCATTATCAAAATATACATAATCACTGTTTAAGATAGGAAAATCCTTCCTGAAATCATCTAAACCAGCCATATAATTTTACCTACCTTTCATCTATAAAAAATTATAGTGACTCCTGAATAAAATAAATTGCATTTGTTCTAATATCATCATCTGGAATCATATTAGCAATACTGTCTAGTCTTGCCTTGACCATAATTCTCTTAGCTTCTTCCTCACTAATACCTCTTGATTCCATATAGAAAAGAGTATCTTCTCCAAGCTGACCAATAGTAGCACCATGTCTACCATCAACGTCCTCTTCCTGGCACAGAATAACTGGCATTGTACGATTTACAACATCTGGAGAAAGAAGAAGTGTATCTTCCTGTTCATCACCAGCTGATCCCGTAGAACCTGTTCTAAAATCCAGAGTACCCTTAAATGTCTTAGATGCCTTATCTAATAATACGCCTCTGCATATATATTTCGAATCTGTTCTCTTACCATTCTGATGTGCAATGTAATTAACATCATAATCCTGTTCATCTCTTCTAAGATATCCTGCATTTCCATCAAATACAGATTCATCTCCAAGAAGATTGATATAAACACCGTTCCAGCTCTTATATGAACCAAGTTCAAGCTGCACATCATTTATTGTGGCGCCTTCCATACAAACGCCGCCAATATCATCTATATGTATGAATTTATTACCAAGCATCTGTATCTTAATGAGGTTTATTGTTGCACCCTCTTCAGCAAGAAGCTTAGTGCTGACTCCATGGAAACCTCCAGAAGTCTTCTCTGATCTGTAATCATAGATTACTGTTATCTCAGAATTCTTACCTGCATGTATTATCTGTGATGTAAGATTACCATCTCCATCATTTAAATCGTATCTGATTATTACAGGCTCTTTTACCTTAGTATTAGCTGGTACAGTATAGACATCTGGTCTTACCTGCATCTTCTGTAATAATTCATCAACATCTATACCCATTCCGGTATGAACCTTCTGGGCTGCATTTCTGCCATACATATCTCCATTAGGTGATACATAATCTTTGTCTGCTGCTTCTCTAAGCTTTGCAGATTCATCAAATATGCTTTCAGCTTCATCATATGAAACTCCTACCCTTAACTCCACTTCACCTGGAAGGTTCTTTGGAGCTGGAGACTTAGTATCTGTTACATTTATATATTCATCATCAAGCTCACTGTCATTTAGCTTAAGCCATCTATAAGTGAGCACTGGAAGAACATTAACCTTCATAGCTCATCCTTTCATCTTTTAATCAATGTCCTGTCATTTCAAGCTTAATGAGATTATTCATCTCAACTGCATACTCAAGAGGAAGTTCCTTAGATACTGGATTAGCAAATCCACTAACTATCATTGCTCTAGCATCCTCTTCTGATAAGCCTCTGGACATTAAGTAAAAAATAGCTTCATCACTTATTCTGCCTATCTTAGCCTCATGTCCTACATCTGCATCATTTGTTCTTATATCCATTGCTGGAATTGTATCTGAACGTGATATAGAATCAAGCATCAGAGAATCACATGATATAGAAGCTTTTGCATTTTTGGCTTCTTTCTGTATTACTACCGAACTTCTATATGTACCAATTCCGCCATCTTTTGAAATTGACTTAGTAGAAATTACAGACTTAGTATTTTTGCCCTGATGAACAACTTTGGCACCTGTATCAAGGTTCTGTCCGCCACCTGCAAATGTGATTCCAGTATATTCCATCTGGGAATTATCTCCCTTAAGGATTGTCATAGGATACAGATAAGAAGTATGTGAACCAAATGAACCAGATACCCACTCCATTCGGCCATTCTCTTCAACAAGAGCTCTCTTACTGTTGAGGTTGTACATATTCTTGGACCAGTTCTCTATAGTAGAATAACGAAGTCTCGCATTCTTCTTTACATATAATTCAACTGCTCCGGCATGCAGATTTGCTACATTATACTTAGGTGCTGAACATCCTTCTATGAAATGGAGATCTGCCCCTTCATCTACAATTATAAGTGTGTGCTCAAACTGTCCTGCGCCTGCTGCATTAAGTCTGAAATATGACTGTAATGGGATTTCTACCTTAACTCCCTTTGGAACATATACAAATGAACCACCTGACCATACTGCTCCATGAAGAGCCATATACTTGTGGTCAGTTGGTGGTAAGAGCTTCATGAAATACTGCTCTACCATGTCTGCATATTCACCTTTTACAGCACTTTCCATATCTGTATATACAACACCAGCTGCAGCTACTTCTTCTCTTACATTATGATAAACAAGCTCTGAATCATACTGAGCTCCTACACCTGCAAGAGATTTACGCTCTGCTTCTGGTATTCCAAGTCTTTCAAATG
>CAMJFD010000223.1 GCA_946404845.1 uncultured Butyrivibrio sp.
GCAAAATGCAGCCGCGCTCGGCGCGAGAATGTCGCTAGCGACATTCTTTGTTCCATATAACAGCTAAGTAAAAGGCAGTATGTGGCCGACGCCTTAGAAGGATGATTCAGTCAAAAATTCATTATCATAAATGTGCACAAAGGTGCGATATGTGATAATATAATTTAGTTAAGGTGAGTTTAGAGGGGCGAGGCACGAAAGGTTGGGAAATTGCTTAAAAATTATACGATTACACAAATAAGACCATATCCACTTGGAAGTAGGACATTTAAGGATTCTATTGAGATTAGTGCAGAATTTACCGGAGGAAGTAAATGCGGCATTAATCTTAGGAACAGCAAAACTGGAAAAACAGAACTTATCATGTTCCCGGAAGAATGTAAAAATGGCTATATTTACAGTGCGCGCATTGAAATGCAGGGATTAACAGATAAATACGACTCTTACAACCTGTATGAGGATGGAACATATTTTTGTGACCAGCATGCTAATGATATTACAGGCTATGAAGTATGGGGCAAGGATACAGATTCTGATCAGGTTTATGAAAGCCTTAATACTGATGAATTTGACTGGAGTGGAGATCATAAGCCACATATAGATTTTGCAGACAGTTTTATATATCTAATAAATGTCAGGAGTTTTACAAAGAGTCCTACAAGCGGATTAAGTGCAGATATTAGAGGAACATATGAAGGTGTAGCTGCCAAGATTCCATATCTTAAGGATCTGGGTGTTACAGCTGTTGAATTTATGCCCGTCTATGAAATGAACGTAGTACAGAAGGCAAGACTTTCCGGAACACCTAAGAATGCCGATGATACTATAGTTTTTAGTCATAATGGACATTTAAGTGACAGGAAAAAGATAAAACCCAAGATTAATCTATGGGGATTTGAAAACGCATATTATATGGCTCCTAGAAGAGCATATGCCAAAGAGCCTGAGAATGCAGTTAATGAACTCAAGAATTTAATAAAGAAATTACATCAAAACGGAATTGAAGTTATTATGCAGTTCTATTTTGATCCGGATATAAATAGAAATCTGATAACAGAAGCTTTAAGACACTGGGTTTATGAATATCATATTGATGGTATTCATTTAAAGGGTGACAATATGCCACTTGACCAGATTACTGGTGATCCGCTTCTAAAAGACACTAAGATTTTTTACTATGGATTTGACTATGGCAGAATATATGGCAGAAAGGCACCAGCGTTCAGAACTCTGTCAGATTATAATGACTGCTTTATGTACAATTGCAGGAGACTGCTAAAGGGCGAAGATAATACTCTATCAGATTTTCTTGGCTCTATGCTCTGCAATACAGAAGATCACGGCGTTGTTAATTACATTTGTAATTATGACGGATTTAGATTAAACGATCTTGTAAGCTATGAACATAAGAGAAATGAAGATAATGGAGAGAATAACACTGACGGTAATGACTACAATGTCAGCTGGAACTGTGGCATGGAAGGCAAGACCAGAAAGAAAAATATTCTCGATATCCGTAACAGACAGATGAAGAATGCACTTACAATGCTCTTTATGTCTCAGGGAACTCCTATGATATACAGCGGAGATGAATTTGCTGATACGCAGGATGGTAATAATAACCCATATTGTCAGGACAATCAGACTGGCTGGGTTAACTGGAAATACCTTGATAAAAACACAGAGCTGATTGATTATATTAAGTTTTTATTAGAACTTAGGAAAAATCACAAAATCCTGCATAACAGAAAACCGTTTAAGCTTATGGATTATAAGGCATGCGGATATCCAGACCTGTCATATCACGGAATTGATGCGTGGAGACCTGATCTGTCCAACTATAGTCATACAATTGGTATGCTCTTTAATGGCATTTATGATGAAAAATGCAGCGATGACCATTTTGTAGTTGGCAAGGAATATGAGTTTTATTACATTGCATATAATATGCACTGGACTCCGGTTTCATTTGCGCTTCCAACACTTCCGGATGGCATGGAGTGGTATCTTGTGGCAGACACATATGATACAGGTGTTGTGGATGAAACACAGCCTCTCGAGAATCAGCTTGA
This sequence comes from uncultured Butyrivibrio sp., assembly GCA_946404845.1. Lineage (GTDB taxonomy): Bacteria > Bacillota > Clostridia > Lachnospirales > Lachnospiraceae > Butyrivibrio. The sequence goes on from CAMJFD010000223.1 coordinate 2,073, forward strand.
GACTGAATGCATAGAGCGTTCTATCAAGATTCTCATAGGAAAGGGCAAGATTAAGGCAAAAAAGGTTAAGACAGATGAAGAATGAAGGGTCAGAAACAAGACCTAAGATCAAATTTAAAAATATAATTGCGCATTTTAATACAATTACGCATCACAGACATATTGTAAGACGCAACTGTTTTAAGATGGGGCTGTACTGGCAGGGGCTTACACATGACCTGTCCAAGTATTCACCATCAGAATTCTGGCCTAGTGTCAGATATTATCAGGGGACGAGAAGTCCACTTGCAGCTGAGAGAGAAGCAACAGGAATGTCGGAAGCCTGGCTACATCATAAAGGCAGGAATAAGCATCATCATGAGTATTGGAACGATTTCACACATAATTCCACTAATCCTGGAGGACTTGTTCCTTGCAAGATGCCAGACAGATATATAGCTGAGATGATTGCAGACAGAGTTGCTGCCTGCAGAGTATATAAAGGCGTAGATTATAAGCCATCTGATTCGCTTGATTATTACAATCTGGAAAAGAAGGTTGTGATGCTGCATCCATATGTAAAGGAAAAACTGGAACTGTTTTTGAATATGCTTGCAGAAAAGGGTGAAGAAGAGACTTTTAAATATATCAAAAAAGAGTTTTTGAAAAAATAGTAATTAGAATATGCATGTAAATTCTTTATTATAAAGAGACTGCTGCATATAATATAGTTTGCTTTATATGGGGGATGGCCTTTGAATCAGCATGATAAGGCAATTGAATTAAAGAGAAAAAAGTTCAAGGCTTCTATAGATAAATACGTTGGTGCTAAATATGACAGGCATACAATTGGAATTCTCAATGAAAAGACGATACATAGTGTTGTCAAAGACTACTTTAGTGCGGATGAGGATTTAAAAGAAGTTCCTGTCGGAAGCTTTTTTGCAGATATATGCGACGGCGATAATATAACGGAGATACAGACTGCCGGATTTGGCAAGCTTCGCGATAAGCTGACATATTTTTTGCCAGATTATAAGGTGACGCTTGTATATCCGATGCAGCATTTCAAATGGACCATCTGGGTAGATCCTGAAAGCGGCGAATTAAACGGTCATAATAAATCGCCTATTACAGGAAATGTATACAGAGCGTTCAAGGAACTGTACAGGATTAAGACGTTCCTAAAGCATCCAAATTTAAGGGTTATCATACTTCTTATTGATATGGATGAGTACAGATTACTTGATGGTTGGAGCCAGAACAAGAAGCGTGGCTCGCACAGATATGACAGAATACCGCTTGAACTAATTGATGAAATTGAATTTGCAGATATATATGATTATATGGCGCTTGTACCGGATGCACTTCCGGAAGAGTTTACTGGAGCAGATTTGGCTAAGGCTGTTCATATTAAGTCCAAAGAGGCTTCTGTTGTTATGAACATTTTAAGCTATATGGGCGCTATAACCCAGACAGGTAAAAGAGGCAGAGCTTATTTATACAGCCGATATGCGGGTGAAATAAGTGAAAAGGCATCAGAGCCAGAAACCGATGTGGATAAGATGCTTGAAGACCTTCATATAGATAATGATAAGAAGAATAAGAGTAGTAAAAGAATTTATAAAAAGGCAGTAAGTAAAAAGACTACAAGTAAAAAGGAATCAAAAAAGACAACAAGCAAAAAGACAAAAGCATAATATAAATTAGTTAGAACTGGCAATAGCCGTATCAATATAGGTCAAAATATCTGGCCAAAAGTTTTATAGAAAAGAAGGTTTTAGTTATGAGTAACAAAGAAGAATATTTAATTGACAGATTCTTTAGATATGTGAAGATTGATACACAGTCTGATGAAAATACAAACACATCACCATCAACACCGGGGCAGCATGATCTTGCAAAGCTATTATATAACGAGCTTGTAGAAATGGGTGCAAGTGATGTTTATTATGACAAGGAGCACTGCTATATATATGCTACAATTCCTTCAAATCTTGATGAGGATAGTGCAGATGGCAAGAAGAGCCCTGTTATTGGATTTATATCACATATGGATACATCTGATGCTGTAAGCGGCAAGGATGTTAAGCCTCGTATCGTTGAGAAGTATGATGGTAAGGACATTATTTTAAATGAAGCAGAAAAGGTAGTATTATCACCTAAGGATTTCCCGGAACTTGGTAATCACGTGGGAGAAGATATCATCGTAACAGATGGTACAACACTTTTGGGCGCAGATGATAAGGCAGGCGTTTCTGAAATCATGACACTTGCACAGTATCTTTTAAATCATCCTGAAGTAAAGCATGGTGAAATCAAGATTGGTTTTACTCCTGATGAAGAAATTGGTGAAGGCACTAAACACTTTGATATAGAAAGATTTGGAGCTGATTTTGCATATACAGTAGATGGTGGAAAGCTTGGAGAACTTGAATATGAGAACTTCAATGCTGCAGAAGCTGAGCTTATTATAAACGGTAGAAGCGTACATCCAGGTGATGCCAAGAACAAGATG
>CAMJFD010000224.1 GCA_946404845.1 uncultured Butyrivibrio sp.
ATTAACAGTAATATAGAGGTCTATCACAGAATAGTCTAAAAATATCAAAAAAAGATATAAATATGATAGTTTTCATGATAGCCAATTTGCTAAAGTGTTAATAAGAACACTGTATGTTGATATTGGTCAATGTTTATTGCATAGTGTTGAGTTTTTTTATGAGGAGGGACAACAGATGAGAAGCCCAAGTGCAAGAGTTTTATCGATCCTTTTATCCGTTGCAATCACATTCACAACATTTAACGCAGACTTTAGCGTTATAGGTACAATAGCTTCTGATGAAGCCGTAGAGGTTTCTGAAGAGGTTAGCCTTGATGCTGTGAACGCGGATGCGGAAATAGAGGAAGAAGTCCTGGAAGAGATTCCAGAAGTTGAGGAGGTTGTTGAAGAAGCTACTGTAGAAGAAGTTGCTGAAGAACCAGTAGAAGAGCCAGCAGTAGAAGAGCCAGCAGTAGAAGAGCCAGCAGTAGAAGAGCCAGCAGCAGAAGAAACAGTAGAAGAGCCAGCAGCAGAAGAACCAGCAGAAGAAGAGCCAGCAGCTGATGAAACTACAGAGGAACCTGCAGCTCAGGAAACAACAGAAGAGCCGGCAACAGAAGAGCCGGCAACAGAAGAACCAGAAGCTGAAGATGTTGCTGAAAATGTAGTTGAAGCAGAAGATACAGCTGAGACTACAGATGATAATGCTGATTCTAACTTGGCAACTGTTACATATGTAGCAGGTGAAGGTGGTACAGTTAGTAGCACATCCGAAGTAGTTGATCTTAATTCAGAATATACAATAGCAGGATCAACAGCTACTCCTAATGAAGGTTATGAATTCGTTAATTGGACAATGGAAGAGGAGGTAGTTTGTGAAGAAGCAACTATCACTCCATCAGTTGTTAGCGGAGATATTACATATACAGCTAACTTCTCTATAATCGAAGAAGAAATAGAAGAAGTAGTTGAAGAAGCTGAAGAGGAAGAAGACGAAGAAGAGGAAGAAGTTAAGTATCCAGCAGCTGAATTTAGTGGAGAGACAAGTAAGATAAGTGTTTCTGTTATAGCTGATGAAGGTGCTTTTCCAGAAGGCACAACAATGGTAGTTACAGGTATTTCTAATTCTCAGGCTAAGGCAGCAGCTAAGGAAGCCATGGAAGAAGAAGTAAGTGACGCCGTTGGTGTAGATATTTCTTTCCGTAATGCAGATGGTGAAGAAATAGAGCCTAAGGATGCACAGTATGTACATGTAAGCTTGTCACTTAAGCAGGAGCTGGAAGGTGATAAATTCTCAGTTGTACATAAAGACGATAATGGTAATGCTGAAACTATCGCTGAAGCAAGTGCGGATGGTGCAGAATTTGATCAGAATGCATTTTCAATATTCATCGTTGTAGGCACAAATGATAATACAAATGAAGAAGAAAATGCAGTAGCAACTTATACATTTTATAAGTATGCAGAAAGTGCAGATAATAATGAAGTATTCAATGAACAGCTAGTAAAGACAGGCGATAAGTTAGCTGATCCTGGTATACCATCTCTTACAACTGGTCAGGAATTTATAGGATGGTTTTATAAAGATGCTTCTAATAAAGAAGTAAAGGTAACTTTTGGAACTGAATTAACAGTTAATGAGACAACAGAATACTCAGTATATCCAAAGATTAGAACAACATATTATGTAACACTTATAGGCGGAGAAGGCGAAGTTGTACAGGTTAAGAGAAAAGAAGTAGAAGATGATGGTGATACAATAGTTTCTCTTGATGATGTTACATACATTCCTAAGACAGCTGAGCAGGCTTTCGTTGGCTGGACACTTGATAATACTGTTGATGACCCAACTATTATAACAAGTGTAGATGCAAGTAAAGAATCAGAAAGAACAGTTTATGCAGTTGTATCTGAAGCACACTGGATTTATTTCGATGAGAATGATGATACTTATGATTCAGATAATAATCTTATAGCAACAGGTGGTGCTTCTTATACAGGACCTGTTTATGTGCTGCAGGGTGAAACACCTAGTGCAAAAAAGCCAAAAGATCCAACTAGAGCTGGATATACATTTGGCGGTTGGTATACAGGTAAAGGTACTGCTGCAGGTGAAGTATCTGGAACAGAATTTGAGTGGGATAAGATATTAACTGAAAGCGTTACTTTATATGCAAAATGGACTATTAATACAGAAACTGAATATACAGTTATTCTGTGGCAGCAGAAGATATCAGATGACAAAGACATAACAGATACTAGCAAGAAGTCTTATGATTATAAAGATAGCTTTACATTAACAGGTATTCCAGGAACAAAGCTTTCAGAGTCTGATATAGCTGCTTATAAGACATCATGTGATGATCACTTTACATACAGCTGGTATGAAATTGTAAGATTAAAAGATGGCGTAAATGTAACCACAGATGAAATAAGAGCAGCTGGTGACACAGTAATTAATATTTATTTTGATAGAGACTTATTCACAATTCAGTTTAATAAACCAAACGGAACATCATATGATACCTATACAGGATTATATGGACAGAAATTATCTAAATATAACTATTCATGGCCTACATATACAAGTGGCTGGAGTACTTATGGATGGTATGAAAGAGATAATGAGACTAGATTAACAATATTAGATGCATTTATTTTTGATAACTTACAAACTAAACCAGGCGATGAAACTACACTAGTTCTTACTGCAGGTGAAATCAGTACTGGATGTGAACTGAGATTCTACTTACAGTCAGTAGATGGGGAGATATACACTTTAAAAGATACTGTACAGATTGCAAACAATAGCACATTTCGCTTCACAAATAAATATACAGGATTTGAAGTATCACAGTATAGAATAGGTGATTATCATAGTCGTACTGGAACTACTACATGGAGTAATTGGTCAAATACTTCTGCTGGAAATATCACAACAATAGGCTCGAATGATGATTACTTAGAAATAAGATTTACTAGAAACAATTATAAAATAGCATTTTATGATAATTTCGCAGGTAAGACATCTAAGGTAACAGATGCAGATTCTTCATTTGATGCTATACCATATGAACAAAACCTTTCGTCATATGAAACTGTAGCACCTGATATGCCAGACAAAGCAGGTTACACATTTGTTGGATGGTATGAAGATCAAAATGGACAGAAAAAGTTTGATTGGAATTCTACAATGCCATCAGCAGATAAGATATTATATGCATATTATCAGGTAGTACGTTATAAGGTAACTCTTTATCCAGATGGAGGAACACTTCCACAAGGACAGATTGATAAATTCAATGTTAGTTATGGTGATATAATTGAAAGATCATCACTTGAGGCTACAACAAAGAGTGGATATAAATTAATAGGATGGTTTGACAAAGATACAGGTTTACCATATTCATATGGTCAGGTAACTGGAGAAGCAACGACTGTTGATGAAAATGGTGTTTATTGGGGTGAGTTAAATCTTATAGCAAAATGGAGAAAGCCAGGAACTGTATCAGTAGTTTATGATCCAGATTCATATGGCACATTGACTACTCAGCCAGATACATATAATTATTCAACAGATTCTGCAGCAGTAGTGGCAGGACCTCCTACATCAGTAACAGATGGATATGCATTTATAGGATGGCAACTTGTTGGAGAATCATCAGGTAAGACTTATTATCCAAACAATAGTTTTAATGTAGCTGATGGAACTATTGTATATGATGAAGAAGATGATGAGATTAAAGAACCTCATGGTACAGTTACATTAAAGGCAGTTTATGAAAAAGTTGGTGGAAAAGGTTCATCAACCGAGACTACTACTCTTACTTATAACGCAAATGGTGGTGTAGGAGATGATATCGTAATTACTACTGCAGGTTCTGATGAGCATGCGCTAAGAGTAAATGAGTCAGTAGAAGTTTTGGATAATAGTTTTACTCGTGAAGGATATGAATTTATAGGATGGAATACATCTGCGGATGGCACAGGACTAACAGTATTACCTGGACAGAATTATACAATTGCAGCAGATAATAATACTATAAATGCAACAAATACTGATGCAAATATTCTATATGCAATGTGGCAAAAAGTGTATACGGTAACATGGGTTAATTATGATAAATCAGAGCTTGAAGTAGATAAAAATGTTTCATTAGGAGCAACACCAGAATATAATGGAGAAACACCAACAAGGCCAGCAGATGCGCAGTATACATACACATTTAGTGGATGGGATCCAGAAATATCACCTGTAACAGGAGATGTAACTTATACAGCGCAGTATTCTGAGACTGTAAATAAATACACGGTAATCTGGCAGAATTACGATAAAGAAGAGCTTGAAAAAGATGAAAATGTAGATTATGGAACAACTCCAGAATATAATGGAGAAACACCAACAAAGCCAGCAGATGAGCAGTATACATACACATTTAGTGGATGGAATCCAGAAATATCACCTGTAACAGGAGATGTAACTTATACAGCGCAGTATACATCAGAGGTAAATAAGTACACGGTAATCTGGCAGAATTACGATAAAGAAGAGCTTGAAAAAGATGAAAATG
>CAMJFD010000225.1 GCA_946404845.1 uncultured Butyrivibrio sp.
AAGGAATGGATATACGCAAACTGCCAGAGCTGCACCAAATGTATAATTCATCTGAATACAAAACCATACTGTTCCAAAAAGGTAACAGACAGCCAGACCGAGAACCATGGCTATTACATGCATATAAGCCTTCTTAGCTGTAAATTTCTCAACAGCAATTCCAGTAATTATAATCATAAATATGAATCCAATAAGATATCCACCAGTCGGTCCAAATAATTTGGCTGGTCCTCCACTAAAACCAGAAAATACTGGCACTCCAATAAATCCAATTAATAAATATAATAAAAAAGCAATTGAACCTTTTTTGGATCCAAGTACATAAGCACATAAATAAGCTGATACTACAGTAAGTGATACAGGTACAGGGCCTATTGGAATGGATAAAGGTCCAAGTATACAACAAAGTGCTGTCATTACAGCAACTGTGCTCATTGTTTTTACATCAATTCTTCTTGCAGTTGTTTCCATTTCAAGTAATCTCCTTTGATTTGATTGTAAATCTTTATTTCTTTGTTGATTTACAATCATATTCTAATCACTTACAATCCATTTGTAAAGCACAATTTTCCTTTAATAAAAAAGGGAAATAGCTCTATTTGCAATAAAACTATTTCCCAAAATATTTTTATTAAATTAATAAATGCTTTTATCTTGTAGATAAAAATACATACTCTCTTGCAGCATCAGCATCATCTGGATAGCTCTGTATATACTGCTCCATAAGTGACTTTGCAGTAGCAAAATCTCCCTTATATTCATAAGCTGTTATCTTATTGAGCTGAAGTGTCTGAGTTATGCTTGAATCATTAAGGGCAATTCCTGCATCAAATGACTCTGCTGCACCTTCATAATCACCCATCTGTATCTGACATAAACCAAGCTGATTATAGATATCTGCATGCTCTGAATCATTTTCCAAAAAGCTCTTGTATACACTAACTGCGTAGTTATAATCACCTTGTTTCTGAGCTGTTAAGCCTAGTAACAATACTACAGGAGCTTTTTCTGTATCTCTTTCGCTACGTGCCTGTTCCAGATAATTCTGTGCTTCTGCATTATTACCAAGGTAATATGATATTTGGCCTTTTTCATAATTACTCATATACTGGTCCGCATTATCCATTGCGTCCTGCAAGATAGCAAGGCCTTCCTCTTCATAACCATAATCAGCAAGAGCCTTGTATATCATTACCAGAGTATCTATATCTCTTGAATCAAGGGATATGGACTTCATAAAATCCGCATAGGCATCATCATGATTACCTTCTTTGAGTCTCGCTACTCCGCGCAGATAATATGCATCTTTATCATTAGGATGAAGATTTAATATAGCGTTATAAGTATTTTCTGCACTCTCATAATCTCCAAGACTACTATAACAGTCTGCAAGATAATAGTTCGTGTCGAAATCCATACTACTAATTATTCCATTCGATGATTCAAGTGACTTTAACAGCGCTTCTTTGGCTTCCTCATATCTGCCCAGCTTCATATATGCTATTCCCAGGCCTCTATACAGAAGTCCATCATCCTCTCCGGCTTCTATAGCTTTGTTAAAGCTCTCCAGAGCATTCTCATACTCAAGAGTCTCTATATATGCCAGACCAGAATCTGTATTGTCATGATTTGCAACAGCACTACATCCTGAACACAAGATGCTTAATGTAATTGCAGATATAACTATTCGCGCTCTCCCCATTCGTCTCATCAAATCTCTTAACCCTCACCTGAAATCTTATTTAAGATATGCTGTAATCTCTACTTCACATAATACGTTCTTAGGAAGCTGCTTAACTGCTACACAGCTTCTTGCAGGCTTTCCTGTAAAGTATTTTTCATATACTGTATTAAATGCACCAAAATCTGCCATATCAGCAAGGAAGCAACTAGTCTTTACAACGTGCTCATAATCTGTTCCTGCTGCAGCAAGAATCTCTCCAATATTCTTGCAAACAAGATCTGCCTGTTCTGAAACATCCTTACCTTCTATCTCACCTGTTGCTGGATTGATTGGTATCTGTCCTGATGCAAATAGAAAATCACCTGCCTTAATAGCCTGTGAATATGGTCCAATTGCTGCTGGTGCCTTGTTTGTTGAAATTTTCTCCATTACTTTAATTCCTCCAAGTATAAATTTATTTAGATTCTGGCTTAACTCCCGTTACATCTTCGCCAAAAACAGCCGTAACATAGAAGCCTCGCTCATTCTCCTCAACCTTTTTTACAATCCCCACTCTGTCCATCATTCTCTCTGGAAATGGATAATTTCCAGACATTGCAAGTGATGGATCTATAGTATAATACACATTACTTGGAAGCCAGCCTTCCGTAACAGTAACTCTGTCATTTTCTTTAAGAAGTCCTGGTCTTTCCATTTTAAAAACCATTTCTCTTGCCATTTTTATTCCTTTACTATCGCATGATCCTTGAGATATGTATACCATCTGTCATATGAAGCTGCCTTTAGATGAATGTCATCAAATGACAGATCTGCAATCAAATTACCATTTTCGTCATCAACAGACTCATTCATATTCAGATAAAAAACAGTCTGATTATCTGCAAGCTGTGATAAAGCCTCGTTTCTCTCATTAATATTAGCATTATTAAAATACTCATCTGTACTGCTCTTAGCTTCTGTTACATGCATAATACTCTGAATATAAATGATCGCATCAGGCTGAAGCTCCCTGATTCTGTTAATTACATCTGTATATGCCTTAATAAAGTACTCTGTATTACCAGTACCTATCTCATTAAGACCAATCATAATATAGACTTTGCCAAACTGATTCTGCGAAAGAGCTTCATCTATAGTTATCTTATCACCTTCCTCAGTCTCAATAAAAGCTTCTTCCATAACTTTATATATTGTAAGCGATATCTTGGAATAGAAGGTCGCTCTTGTATCCAGTTCTTCACAATATTCTGAAAGGCCAACAGTTCTTGAATCTCCTATAAATACTGCATCAGAAAAATAATCTGGCTCAACACTCTGAAATTCATAATGAACTTCTTCCACTGGTTCTGTATCCGTGTTTTCCCCCTGTGCACTTTCATCAACATCATTTGCAGAAATATCTGTAGCTTCGGCATTATCCACTGATGCAACATCATCTTCTCCAGATACACTATTAGCACTAATATCTGATTCTGCACTTTCTGAATTATCTGCTGCAATTTCATCACCAGACTCAGACACAGCTATTGTAGCATCGTCGTATGCGCCCTCGGATTGTGCAAGCATATCATCCATCTCATCATCTGTATCTACTACAGACCATGGATACTTACCATCTGCAATGCCTCTAAATGCAAGGCTTAGAATTGGCGTCTTTGTATAATTATAATCATAATCTGCATATATTCCACTTTGATTAGCTGCGCTTACTGCAGTCATTATAATAGCTGAGCCTGCAACACCTGCTAATAGTGGATGGCGTAGTTTAAAACCCATATTACTCCATTCATCATCAGAATCTCAAATACATAAATGGATTACCCGCTGCATTTGAAATACTATATACACACAACCAGAACAACACAAAGAATACAACTGTAAATGCCTTATGCTTTCTGTTTTTATCAACAAAATCATATATACCAGGAATCAGGAATACTAATCCTAATAATGTATACCATCCATAGTTATCAATAAACTTGTATATATCTGATGTATTAACATTGATACCACTTCCAAACAGAGGTATAAGTCTTCCAAAATAATTAGTAAGATCCTGTACCTTTGAAAGAGCAAATACAACCCAGGTAAGAGGTATCAAGACAAGAACATTGAATCTACCTACAATCTGCATTACTTTGCTATTCTTGGATAATACATATTTTTCAAAAACAATGATAACAAAAAGACTAAGTCCCCACAGAACAAAATTAAAAGTAACTCCGTGCCATAATCCTGTAATTAACCATACTACAAATAGATTAAAAATGGTTGAAAGTGTACTTTTCCTGTTACCACCAAGTGGTATATAAATATAATCCCTGAACCATGTTCCAAGAGTTACATGCCATTTTCTATAAAAGCTCGCAACACCAACTGCTGAATATGGATGATCAAAGTTCACTATAAATGGGAATCCCATTGCAATACCAACTCCTGCAGCCATAAGTGAATATCCCCAGAAATCAAAATAAAGATTAAGAGAATAAACAACTGCTCCAAACCATGCAAGTGGAGTTGAAATACTTTCATATCCTATAGTTCCAATTTCTTTAAAACACATAGAGAGATGATCTGCAATTATAACCTTCATTGCAAGACCCATTATAAAATATCTAAGTCCCTCTTCTATATTATCCAGATATGTTCCAACATTATCCTTAAATGAAGTTCCTTCAAACTTATGCTTATCCAGCATCTTATTCTCAGTAAACTGAGAATATCTCATAATAGGACCTGATGTAATCTGAGGAAACATACTAAAATATGCCAGTGTATCCTTAAGTGTAGGTTTTAATGAAATCTTACCTGTATATAAATCCACCTGATAGGAAATCATCTTAAAGGTA
>CAMJFD010000226.1 GCA_946404845.1 uncultured Butyrivibrio sp.
AGTATAAATGGCTTGTTTGCTGTGTTTTTGGAGCATGGCGACAAAAATACATATACTATCTTTTATAATCATTGAAATATCTATGATTTAGCATATACACTTTTTTTATAAAAAAGATATAAAAAAACAGTTGACAAAAAAACATAAACAGGTCTAAAATTCGTTACATAAAAATAAATATGCTGATTTACATCGTTAAAGTGTTTGTGAAGATGTAAATCGACTTTCAACAAAGGCGTTGATGGAGAAAAGTAACGTAGAAGTTCAGTCACAGGGAGCCAGCGATAGTGAGAATCTGGCACGAAGAGTTTACGCGAAGAACACTCCGAAGCTGCAATCTGAACAGGTTATCCCTAGTAGGAAAGACGATTTGTGATCGTTACATCACACGAGCTTGTTAGAGCTTAGAAAAAGTGGTCTTCATATCTTAAACAGTGAAGTTTAAGGATATGATGATAAAATAGGTGGCACCGCGGATGCAGCATTCGTCCTATATATATTAAATATATATGGATTGGATGCTTTTTTTATTGCTTTTTTCAAACAAGTATCATAAAGGCGCCAGATACTTATAAGAGCATGATAAACCGCTTGCCTTTCTCTTTCTTTTTCTTCGAAACAACATTGATGTTAATCAATGGCAAGCTCCTTTGGCTAATCAATTATTAATTATGATTCAAGAAAAGGAGACAAAGAAAATGTGTTCAATTTTAGGTCTAACTTCAAAACCAGTAACTAAGGAAGAGCTTATGCCTTTCTTCGATGAAACTATCTCAAGAGGTCCAGATATGAGCAGACTCGTAGAGACTCCATCAGGATTCCTTGGATTCCACAGACTTGCTATCATGGGTCTCAATGAAGAGGGTATGCAGCCATTTCAGTTAAATGGTGACCTATCAGTTTGTAACGGAGAAATATATGGATTCAGAAGACTCAAATTAGAGCTTTCTGAGAAATATAAATTTAAGAGTGAAAGTGACTGTGAAGTTATTCTTCCTCTTTACCACAAATATGGTCTTGATATGTTCAAGTACCTTGGCAGTGAGTTTGCTCTTATCATTTATGATAGAGAGCTTGATACTTATATCGCTGCAAGAGACCCAATCGGTATCCGTCCACTTTACTACGGATATGATGAGTCAGGCGCTATTATGTTTGCAAGTGAGCCTAAAAATCTTATAGGGCTTGCTGCTGACAAGATTATGCCATTCCCTCCAGGACATTATTACAAGGATGGCGAATTTGTAAGATATGCTAATCTTACAGATGTTGAAGATTATGCACTTGATGATGTAGAAACAGCCTGTAAGAAGATTCATGACAAGTTCATCACTGCTGTTGAGAGAAGACTTGATAGTGATGCTCCTCTTGGATTCCTGTTATCAGGTGGTCTTGATTCAAGTCTTGTATGCGCTATATCTGCTAGACTTATGGGCAAAAAGATTAAAACTTTTGCTATAGGTATGGACAAAGATGCCATTGACTTAAAATATGCTAAGCAAGTGGCTGACTATATCGGAGCTGAACATACAGAAGTATATATGACAGCTGATGATGTAATAGCTGCTCTCCCGGAAGTGGTTAAGCTCCTGGGAACATGGGATATAACTACTATAAGAGCGAGCATGGGTATGTATCTGTGTTGCAAATGGATTCATGAGCATACAGATGTAAGAGTTCTAATGACTGGTGAAATCTCAGATGAACTCTTTGGTTATAAATATACTGATTTTGCTCCTGATGCAGAGAGTTTCCAGATGGAGTCTAAAAAGAGAGTTGACGAGCTCCATATGTATGATGTACTTAGAGCTGACAGATGTATCTCAGTTAACTCTTTAGAAGCACGAGTTCCATTTGGTGATATTGACTTCGTCAAATATGTAATGTCAATAAATCCAGAAATCAAGATGAACACTTATGATATGGGTAAATATCTGCTGCGTCATGCATTTGAAAAGGATATGTTATTACCAACTGATATTCTATGGCGTCAGAAAGCTGCTTTTTCAGATGCAGTAGGTCATAGTATGGTTGATGATCTTAAGGAATATGCTGAGCAGAAGTATACGGATGAAGAGTTTGAAGAAGGCTGCAAGAAATATACTTATTGCACTCCTTTCACTAAGGAAAGCCTTCTCTATAGAGATCTGTTTGAACAGTATTATGAAGGCCAGGCAGAAATGATTAAAGATTTCTGGATGCCAAACAAGGAATGGGAAGGTTGCGATGTAAACGACCCATCAGCAAGAGTACTTTCAAACTACGGTGCTTCAGGCTGTTGATAGATTATTAAGGCACATTCATCAGTGTAGCTGTTGGATGTGCCTTTACTTCAACTTAGACATCTTACCACTTCGTACTGTATCCATCGCAAGATATATTTCTGGTTCGCCTGTTTCTGGATTCTCTATACCTGCCCAGAATTTGTAACTATCATCTGTCACATACTCTTCCTTAACAGAACAGCCAGATATAATTGAATCTCCCTGACCAATCTCTGTCAGATTTATATCAAGAGCATAACGCTCAACTACTTCATTATTCGCATTAGTAATATACATACATGGCTGCCAATCCCAATAAATTGGGGCAACTCCAGAATTAACCCATGTAAGTCTCACATTTCTGAGTGTGCCAGACTTACTTATCTCCATTTGAGATACATAATATCTGTATCCTACATGACTTAATAAGTCATATGCATTCTCTTTATAATCACTTTCATCACCATAAACCACTGGAACTTTAGGACCTATAAAGGACATATGTGTTGCATCAAGAAGTTCTATTGTCCTGTCATATTCAGTATCAAGTAGTTCACTCATAGCTATACTACTTGTAAACTCACCTCCGATAGGCGCACTATCCCATATATCAGCACAAGCCTTAATTGCACCAGACTCTCCAGTCTGTTCATACACACCGCCATTATTAATCCAGTCCAAAAAAGAATATGTATCAGCCTCTGCACCAGTCATATCATTATATAGACCGCCTCCTGTAGGAAGTTCAGCAAATGGTCTTCTCATAAGAAGTCTGGCATTAGGAAACGCTGCTATATATGGCTCTACATATTTTAGTCTGACTTCAGAATCCGGAATACGTGGTATTCCTGCAGGATAATATACATGCCATTCGCCCCAGTGTCCTAGGCTTCCCAGCTGTACATAACTAACAAAAGAATCTTGACCGAGATATGATCCAAGTGCTCTAATAGCTTTTTCATGGTATTTGATAAAGGTCTCGTTATTATAATCTGGAGAATAACCTTTACCATATTCAATATCATAGTCTACACCATCTCCAGTCATCTCATATAGCCAGTCTGGAATATCTCTGTGTGATTCACTACCTGGATAATCACATATAAATCTAAGAACAGCATGCTTGCCTTCACTCTTCCACTCTTCAATCCTATTCTCGCTTGCTATAGTATCAAAATCATAAACACCCTCTTCAGGCTCAAGCTCTGCCCAGGTTATATCAATATATACAAGACTTGAGAGAACTATATCCGCCTCTTCATCTGCATTAACAGCATAACCAATCAAAGGATTAATAAGCACTTCACTGCTTTCTTTATATGTAGTTACATTTTTTCCAGCAAAAAAATTAAAAAACACTATGGCCGCTCCCACTACTACCACTACTACAACTGCCAATATAATAATTACGATTTTAATCTTACGTGCCATAGACCCCCACTTTCCATAGCTGTCATCATTGCATGACCAACAAGCCTATAGTATCAATTCAGATTATCCGTGATACTCACCATTATATTGAATAATTGTTATATCCTTTACTCCATCTATCTCTTTGATCTTTTCTTCAAATGTAAAATCATTCTTTTTAACAGAAACCTCTAATGCAAGTTCTACAGTTTCTCCTCTGGAAGTCTTGGATTTAACATAATACTTGGTCTTGCCAAGAGACTGTATTATAGCATCTCCAACTGAATCTCCTTCATAATGGATAACTGCTACATATATTGTTCCATCACTCTGCTTGTGATAAAAAACATGTATAACAACGAGCATTATTAATGAACATATAAGTGCAAGTATATACATGTTAGCACCAGATGTGATACCAACCGTAATAGACCAGAATAAATATAACAGATCTAATGGATCCTTAATTGCAGTTCGGAATCTGACGATAGATAACGCACCTACCATACCAAGTGAAATAACTACATTGGTACTGATAGCCAGCGTAATCATACATGTCATTATACTCATTCCAACAAGCGTAACTGCAAAGCTTCTCGAATAAATAACTCCAGCATAGTATTTCTTATATACCAGATATATAAAGCATCCAAGAAGCACTGAAAAAATCAGGGCAATTACTATTTCTCCAACATCAAAATTTGTATAAACCTCTGATTCTACTATAGATTTTTTGATAACGTCCTGTACACTCATGTCTTATCCCTCTCATAAATAATAATTACTAGGCGTTTGCGAAACGCCAAAAGCCGCATAAATACGGCACTTTTGCTCTATAAA
>CAMJFD010000227.1 GCA_946404845.1 uncultured Butyrivibrio sp.
CTTGCCTGGGCATTTAATTCAAGGTTGCGCCGCCAAGGCGCAATTTCCTATTAAATAAAAAAGCTGTATACCATTTCTGATATACAGCTTAATTCTCAATATTTAGTTTTTAAATTAGAAGATACGTCTTACTGCAAGTACTGTTCTATAATCTGCGTTAGATACCTTAATACCTGTTGCAGCTGTAGATGCATGTACGATCTGTCCATTTCCAATGTAGATACCTACGTGACCTGAGTAACATACGATATCACCTGGCTGAGCATTAGCAAGACCATCAACTGCTGAACCAACACTTCTGTCAGCACCACTACTATGTGGTAAGCTAATACCGAAGTTAGCATATACACTCATTACAAATCCTGAACAGTCAGCTCCATTTGTAAGTGATGTACCACCATATACATATGGATTACCAACGAACTGTAATGCAAACTGTGCAACTGCAGATCCGATAGAACTTGTCTGTGTTGTGTATGTTGTAGCTGAGTTGTAACTGCTGTCGCTTGATGAGCTTGACTTAGAACTTGAACTCTTCTGTGCTTCGTAAGCTGCTTCTCTTTCAGCTTCTTCCTTAGCAAGACGAGCCTCTTCTTCTTCCTTAGATTCAGCTTCTACAAATTCTGTTGAAAGTGTTACATAATCAAGTGATACGTAACCTTCACCTTCTTCAATTGAAACCTTAACCCAACCGTCAAGTTCTTCAACAACAATAAGTTCATCTTCGATAGGTACGAGACCTAATACTTCATCATCTGTACTTGGACCACTTCTTACCTTAAGAGTAGTAGTTGTTACAGTTGCAATTCTTGTGCCAACTTCCTTAGCAAGCTCAACTGCTTCATCTCCAGTTACACAATATTCAGCTTTAACATAGCCTTCAACTGAACCGGATTTGATTTTATACCAACCATCGACTTCCTCGATAAATGTTCCAACTGAATCATCATAAAGTTTACCAATAACCTCACCGTCTTCTTCACTTGGGTTATCTCTAACATTTACATAATCATTAACCTGTGCAATAACAAGGTTCTTGAAACTCTCTTCTTCGTCTGTTTCTTCTGAATCTTCTGAATCTTCTGATTCATCAATATTTGCTCCAGTTGCTGCAACGATATCTTTAAGAATACTCTCCTTAACTGATGCTGCAAGTGGAATGGTTTCTGTAATATTTTTCGCTGATTCAACTACTGTGGTTGTGGTACTTGATTCTGTACTCTCATCTGAAACACTAACGTTTTCATCCTGCAATTCATCAAGCGAAACCTGATCTGTTGCAAGCGCATAACTGATTCCAGCGGATGGAAGTACTGATGTTACTTTAGAAGAAGTCGCGCTTACTTCTAAACTAGTACCAGAAAAGGTTATAGCAGCAGCAAATGATAATGCCATTAGCTGCATCTTAGTCTTTTTCAATGTATGCCTCCATTAGCTTGTTACGAATTTGTTACATCCATTAAAAAATATACCTCACCACTGAGCATTTGTCAACAAAAAAATGTGAAAAAAAGAGGTCCAAATTGTGAATTTTTGAGCCTCTTCGGAATTGTGTGAATTCTATACAACAATTAATTCAATGCTTATAAACGAAAACCCCGTAGTTAGTTTCTTTTAGCGAATTGAACAATTTTATATTTTATTCACTTAAATTTTTATAAGTTTTTCATAAACTTTATTTCGTTTTTATTTTTTTCCAACTAAAAAGTCCTGTACAGCCGTAACTGAGTTAGCACCATCTGCTACAGCAGTAACGATTTGACGTAATCTCTTCTTACGAGAGTCGCCTGCAACAAAGATTCCAGGTGTACTAGTTGCCCCATCCTCACCTGCAATAACATATCCATTTTCGTCAGTTTGTACAAGTGCCGTAAATGAATCTGTAAGTGGGTGTATACCAACTGCAACGAAGAGTGCGCTTGACTCCAAAACTGTTTTTTCACCTGTCTTAACATTTTCGATGTTAATTGTAGCAACTTTATCATCGCCTTCAACAGAAGTAACTACACTGTCCCATATAACTTCAACATTAGGTAATTCAAAGAGTTCATCTTGAAGAATCTTGGTAGCTCTGAGCTGATCTCTTCTATGAATGAGATATACCTTCTCACAGCCTCTTGCAAGGAAGATTGCGTCTTCTACTGCTACGTCACCGCCGCCGTTAACGGCTGCAACCTTGCCTCTATAAAATGCACCATCACATGTTGCACAATATGAAACGCCTCTGCCTGTAAGTTCTTCTTCTCCTGGAACACCAAGTTTTCTATGAGAAGCTCCTGTTGCAAGAAGTACTGTCTTAGACTCATATTCACCATTTTCTGTAGTAACCTTGAATATAGGAGTTTCAGTATCAGAACCTTCTCTGATTCTTTCAACTGATGTAACTGTTCCATCAGCAAATTCAGCGCCCTGCTTATCAGCATGCTCTCTAAATTTCATTGCAAGATCAAATCCATTTACTCCAGGTATTCCAAGATAATTATCTACCTCATATGTGTCTATTATTTGTCCTCCACTAACTGGATTCTTCTCTATAATAAGTGTATTAAGACCTGCTCTCTTAGCATATACTGCTGCACTGAGGCCCGCTGGGCCAGATCCAATAATGATCAAATCATACATAATGTCACCTCTAAACTTTCCTTTTTATTCTATTAAAAGTTCTTAATCTGTACACTCTTTTACTCTATAGAATACTCCTACTAACTAATAAGAGTAAATATATATTCATATAGTTTTCAAAGTAAATGCCACTTGGGACATATATAATTTTTAAACTTGTGATTTAATTGTGTACAATTTATTTTTACCATGTTTTTATTCTTTTGTCAACGCAATGTGATGTTTTATTAAATTATTAAATTATTAAATTATCATGGTTATTTGGGGGCCAATTGGGCAATTGTCATGGAGCAATGATGATGGAGCAATGATGTTATTTGAGACATTACAAATCTTTACCTCTCTTGCTTGTATAAAGTCGTTCCTTTTCTCTTTTTTCAGCCATTTGGAACGACTTTTTATCTATCCTTTCTTCTCTTACTTCCAAAAAGTCGTTCCTTTTTCTCTTTTTCAGCCATTTGGAACTACTTTTTATCTATCCTTTCTTCTATTTCTTCTAAAAAATCGTTCCTTTTTCTCTTTTTCAGCCATTTGGAACGACTATTTTATCTATCCTTTCTTCTCTTACTTCTAAAATGTCGTTCCTTTTCTCTTTTTTCAGCCATTTGGAACGACTTTTTTCATATATTCACATAATCAAAAAATAAAAGTCGTTCCTAAATACCATTATCTATGTTTTGGAACGACTTTTTTCATATATCCACATAATCAAAAAAATAAAAGTCGTTCCTAAGCACTATTATCTGTGTTTAGGAACGACTTTAAAGTATCACCACCTGATGGTAACTATAAACATCATTAACTCAATATCCTTCTGCAACCACTGCTCCGAATAATAATAATAATATTAATAATAATAATCTAAAAGGCAATAGTTATAAGCTTCAAATCCATCCACCATCTATTGTTATTATCTGGCCTGTCATGTATGTTGGAGACTGGGCAAGCTGAAGTGCAAGTCTTGCAACGTCTTTGGTTTCTCCTAATCTGTCGGCAGGAATTTCATTCCTTAATTCTTCCATGTCTTCATCTGTAAGGTGCATGCGGTTCATATCTGTGTCTATTACGCCGCAGGCTATGGCATTTACCTGTATTCCGCTTGGAGCAAGCTCTTTGGCAAGAGCCTTGGTAAATGAATTAACACCGCCTTTAGATGCAGAGTAAGCAACTTCCGTTGATGCACCAACATTTCCCCATACAGAAGAAATGTTAATGATTCTGCCTTCATGATTACGTAGCATGACAGGTATAGCAAGTTTACTGGTATAAAAAACAGAATCAAGATTAGTGCTCATAAGTCTGTGCCACTCATCTACTGTCATATCTGTCAGAAGGCCCAGCCACGCAGTACCTGCATTATTAACAACCACGTCTAATTCATGGATATCTTCAAAGAGCTTTTGGACATCCTCAAATTTGCCTGCATCGCATTTATATGCTTTACATATAATATGATGCTCATTTGAGAGTTTAGAAGCGTATTGGGTCAATATATCAATACTATTCTGGCATGTAAGGTACAGGTTATATCCAGCTGCTGCAAATTCCTGTGCAATAGCTGCTCCAATACCTCTTGATGCACCTGTTATAAGAGCATATTTACTCATAATATCTCCAATCTGATAGAATCTATAAATTCAATTCATCATTAACAGTATAGCAAAATAGATGCAACATCATCAAATTTCAATAACGAATCGAGTAGGCTGACTCCTACTACTACAATAAGTTTATGGTAAGTATACTTAAC
>CAMJFD010000228.1 GCA_946404845.1 uncultured Butyrivibrio sp.
CTTCTGATTTTTAACCGCTCTCTTGATATTCAGTTCTACGATTCCTGCTATATTCTGACCAAAATCATAGATTGTAAGGTTTCCGATTTTGTTTTTGGCTACAGGCTTAAATGTCTCATGTCTATGTACAAGACTTCCGTAAGTTGCAGAGATTCTTGGATTTATAGTAACTTTTTCTTCCTCTGCAAATCTCCATTTCATGGACTTTGTATCTGTAGTAGCATCATACACTTCGCCGTCATATATATCCGCTTCTCTTACAGGTCCGTCCATACTGACCATCCAGGACTTATCAGTTCCAATTACATCAATGCTTCCATCCTGATATTCAATTCGAATCTCCATCATAAGGGCCTGTCTGTCAGCTGTTACTCTGTTAACTCTGCTAAATACAAATGATCCAACAGCCCATCCGCCTGAGACAGTTGTTGTTAAATTATTGCTTCCAGCATTTAACATAGAAGTAATGTCATATACCTGATACTGCAGGTTGGTCTTATATGAAGTAAATCCTGGTGCAAAATAGTCACCACCAACTCTTTGCCTGTTAACGTACGCTGTGTACATTCCAAGGGCTGTACTATAGAGCTTTGCACTTTTTATGGATTTATCTATTTCTATTGTCTTTCTAAATGTCATTGGAACAGGAGAAACTTTTTTGTCCTTAAAAACATAAGAGCCATCTGTTATCCATGATGCTGACCATTCTTCATTCATTCGTCCTGTCTCGAATTCGAGCCCTGCATTTGCAAACTCTCCATGATTATCAGTAACTTCAAGGACAGCCTTATATTTATTAAATGGCTTTAATGCATTTCCTGTATATTCAATTCCTATCTGATCATTTGTAGTTATACTCCAGTCGCCTACAGTCAGTTTTGCAGCCTTCAGCTCAGTGCCATTTCTGTCACTTCCAAGGGCAAAAGAAAACCTTGGCTTTGGATTATCTGTAACTATATTCTCTGTTAATTCTTCGCAAATAAATTTTTCAATAGTGAGCATTTGACTCCTCCAAAAAGAAAAAACCTACCAATACTATTATCGGTAGGTTAAATATAACATATATTCATTTTATGAAATTTATCTGGTCGCAAAATGCATTTTATTTGTCGTAAAGCGTATTTTTCAAATTTTATTTTTTGCCCGGAAGGAGAATCCTCTGTTCGAACCAGCCGTCCTCGGCTCTTATAGTAACTGATCCGCCATATTTGGCTACAACATTTTCTATGCTCTTAATACCAAATCCGTGGTATCTGGTATCTTTCTTGGATGTGACTATGTGTCCATTAACTATCTTAGGCTTTTCGCTATAGCAGTTCTCCAGGCGTATACGTACGAATCCCTTTTGATGAGCAACTGCAAGATGTATCAGACGCTTTTCCTTATGATCTATCTTCTCAACGCTTTCAATTGCATTATCGAGCATATTGCCAAAAAGAGCACTTATATCCATCGGTTCCATAAAATTTATGGCTTCACCATCAGCTACTACTGTCAGTTCTATCCAGTGATTCTGGCAGTACGCAGACTTGGCTGTCAGAATAGTATCAAGGACTTTGTTACCTGTCTTGTTCTGAGCTTCATAGATCTTGATATCTCTTTCTATCTTATCAAGATATTCAAGAGATGATGCGCTATCTATACCTTCACGTAGAAGTGCTATCTGATGCTTAAGATCATGATACTTGATATTAACTATCTCCATGGATTTATCAAGCATCTCATAATTGGCCTGCTGCATGAGAAGTGTATCCTGCAATCTTGCCATTTCAAGCTTGGTTGTAAATTCACCTTTTTGGAAATTGGCAGCATGCAGTATAGCTACTCCTCCCAGATCAACAAGGGTTCTGATTACAAAAACTTCGCTTGCATAAACGCCTCCAAACAGCGCTCTGCCTGCAACATAGTATAGGTTACTGGTGCAATATATGGCTGCTGCAATGATAAGAGTGCTGATTAGCTCTTTAACTGTAACAGTTGTTCCATCAAGGGTCTGCCTAGTCTTTTTTTCTATCTTATAGAAAACTATTATCTGAATCGTATGGACTATTACGAGCATTAATATATTGGCCCACAGATCAGCAGGATATCCAAAAGAGTTAACTGCAAAATAATAAATCATCCAGTGCATGGATGCCATAAATTCACCTATCAGGAAAGCCGTTAATGATACATACAAACATGTCAGATTATCAAATGTGCAATTAAATTTAATAGATAAAAAAACTGAAAACATGTATAGCGCAATTAAAGGAATGAACAGCACTCTGTTCTCCGCTGTGCAATACATGATAAAACTCAGTACTCCAAAATAAACCAGCTGATAGATAGATGTCACAAGGAGCGACCTCTTCCTGTCACTTACTAATATGACAATCCAGCTGGCAAGGTTATATGCAAGCGCATAATAGATTCCCGGCGTATTTATAGAATTAACAATATTCGTCATTTACTTACCTCGTTCATATAATCATTAAGCGCATCCATGAGTTCTTTTTTCTTGGATCTGGATACAAGTATTCGGTCCTGACCTATTAGTATGTCATTGTCCTCAACTCCGTCTATATATTCAAGGTTTGCAAGAAAGGCTTTATTACAACGAATAAACGGCTCATCAGACAGTTTCTCTTCTACTTCTCTTAAGGTTCCTCGTACGACAATAGAACCAGTCTTGGTATGATAGATGAGATCATGATCCTGAACCTCTATATAATAAATATCTGAAATACTTATCTTGTATACTCCGCCTTTATAATTAACTGACAGATATTTGGCAGTACGCTTTTTCATACGGGCAAGAGCTCTTTCTATTCGCTGAGAAAAAGCAAAATAATTGATTGGCTTTAATACGTAATCCAGAGCTTCTACTTCATATCCCTGCATGGCGAACTGAGGCATATTGGTAATGAATATTATAACTACTTCTTCATCCATGGCTCTTACCTTTTTGGCCGCAGTCATTCCATCCATAAACTGCATTTCAATATCCATTAGTATAATATCGAAATCGCACTTATAGTCCTCTGTTATATCCTCGCCGTCCTGAAATCTGTGTACCTGGAACTTCTCGCCGGACTCTTCTTCGTACCTGTGTATGTACTTTTCAAGTGTAGATGCATAATTATCATCATCCTCTACTATTGCCAGTCGAATCATTCTTAATATTCCTCTCTACATCATTAAGCTAATTATTTATACATTAAATTATTGATTATTATGATTCAGCTTTTTTACTCTTACTATTAATAATATAAATACCAATACTAACCAATACAAGTGCGATAAGTGTGTAAATACTGAGCGCTTCGTCTCCTTCATTAAGGAACAGTGCTGATAGTATTACTCCCATTACAGGATTGACGAATCCCAGTACAGTTACTGTGCTGACAGGGTTGTATTTAAGGAGCACTCCCCAAAGTGTATACGCGCCTGCAGATATAAATGCCATGTATATGAGAAGTGGGATACTACCTGCAGATACTATTGTCAGATGTCCGCCCATGAGCTTACCAACAATGCTCATAACAATTCCTCCAAGGAAGAACTGATATCCTGACAATACTACAGGATTTTCATTCTGAGAAAAAAGTTTGATAAAGCATCCTGCAACTGCGCTTGCAAATGCGGCAATAAGCATTGCGCCTTCACCCTGAACAGAAAATCCGCCTTCAAGGAAAGCTGCATTACCACCTGTTACGCAGAGAAATACACCTATGAATCCGATTATCATACCAGCTGCCTTGCGAACTGATAGCTTTTCAAATTTAAATATGTATACTGCAAGTAATATGCTAAAAAAGCTACCGGCTGCATTTATGATAGAGCCTCTTACGCCTGAAGTATGTGCAAGTGCCATATAAAAGAAGATGTATTGCAAGATAGTCTGAAAGCATGCCAGAACTACAATATATATAATTGATGTCATTTTGGGTATCAATATTTTTTTCTGTAATATACTTCCAAATATTATTACCATTATTCCTGCTATAACAAATCTATTACCTGCAAACAGGATTCTGGATGGTGTATCACCTGCTGCTATATCAAACAGCTCGTAACCTATCTTGATTGCAGGAGAAGCGCTTCCCCATAAAGTACAGCAAAAAATCGCTGTAAGAATAACAATGGGAAGTTTTGTCCATATAATCTTTGAATCTGCTTTACTATTTGTGTTTGAATTCATTTCTATTATCTCGTCTCTTCCTTTTTATTTATTTCTTTTTATACAATTTATTATATCAACCTATGTATTTTTGTCGCCATGCTCCAAAAACACAGCAAACAAGCCATTTATACTCG
>CAMJFD010000229.1 GCA_946404845.1 uncultured Butyrivibrio sp.
CCCTCTGAAGAGGATATTTATCGAAGATTTATTATAAATCATCCTTCTTATACTAAGCATTAAGATTTATGTAGAGAATATATATTGTTATTTGTGTCTACATATAAGAAATAAATATTAGCCTCATTTTGATCTTGTGTATTATTTAATATATAACAAGCAAGAATTTCTTCATATTCTTGTACATAACCAATGCCGTAGGTGTTTATGTCAATCTTTTGAGAGAGAAAAAGTTGCTGAATTTTATATGAAACATTTTCTTGAGTTACCATTTCTTTAAATTTAGCAAGTGCTAACTCTATATCTGGCTGTATTTCTTGGGGGGAATTTGTTAAAAATACCTCGGTATTATTATAAAAATTTTTATATATCATATTTTCACATCCTTATTATTTTTCAAACTAAATGCAAAATCTGTGAAGGTGGTATTTCCTAGCAAAAGTCACATATACATTGTAATTGTAATGTTTTGATACACCACAGAGATATCGACCTCACTGGGGACAGATTCGGGACTTTAACCCGTTAGAAACGTGCGCCGCTAGGCACACTTAAGATCAAGTGCAACGCCCCTTTTACAGTTAGTACCATACGAGCGTTGCACTTAATTAAAAATTTAGTTAATAGTTTCAGAACTTACTTGCTGACCAGGAGTTTTTCCACAACCTAAAGTATACCAAGTATATTTTTCTTTATTATGAGAGAGCTTACTGTATTTATGATTTATGTCATCTGTTGGTGGCGTACCGCTTGAATTTTTTACAGAACATGTAAATGTTTTGCCACATCCAGCACACTTATATTCGTAATAGTAGCGGTCATCACTACTATCGTACCATTTGCCTTTACTCGTTCTTTCCCATCCCGGCTTTGTACAAGTCTTTGTCTTAGTAGTTTTATTAGTATAACATCCATTAGACTTTTCCCCTTCGCTTCCTTTATGCTGGTGATAACCAGTTTCTGTCCAAGTAGCTCTAGCAGTCTTATTACCTGTAATTCCAGCAGGTACAGAAGATGTACCACTCCATGACCTGAACGTACATTTATAATATGTATAATCGGTGCTGGCTTTAGCTGCTCTTCCATACGAATCCGGCAAGCTTGCAGACGTTTTTACAGTAAATGATACACTCTGGCTTACTCCGCCATTACCATCTCCATTAATTGAGTATGTAAGAAGTGATGACTTAGCTGTATCGCTACTATTTGAAGTTTCGGTATAAACACAGTTGCCATTATATTTATTCCATCCACTATGTACATATCCCGCTTTTGCAGTTACGCTTGGCATTGTAAATGACTCACCATAAGTAACTGTAATAGATGACGGGCCAGATAATCCTTCACCATAAGAAATTGAAATGGTGTACTTATTAGCAGTTATGTTTGCTGTGAAGGTCTTATTTCCTGTACTTCCTTTTGCTATAGTACTGCTCGGAGACCAGCTGTTAAATGAATATCCGGCTGTACATGTAGCATTTTTTAGAGTAATTGTAGCTGTTTCTACAGTATAGGTAGAAGGCCCCGGTGTATTTGTAATGCTTGCTTTTGAATTACCACTCTTATATGTTATAGAATACGATATAAGTGATACGCTGACACTATAAGAAGTATTATTTGCTGGCATCGTAAATGTAGTTCCACTTGCTCCGGTGCCGGTTGTTTTATAGCCTGCGAGCGTATTTGCAGTTAATACTACTTTATCCTGATATCTGACTTTTAATGTTATAGTGCCGCTTCCTGTTCCTGAAGAATTTCCACTATAATTAGTAGTAATTTTAGTATTTGTAATTACATCTTTATTTTCTGATGATCTATATCCATTTGACACATATGACAATGTATAATAATTTCTTGTATATTTATATGTTACTGTTGTTGTACCATCATATGATATATATACTGTCTGCACATCTGGTGATGTAAAACCTGTATATGTACTTACATTTGGAGTTATCTTTTCACCTGTGAGCCCTGTATATGCCAAAGTATTTACAGTTGAATAACTTCCTATCTGAAGATCTTCACACATATCTATTACTGTATAAACAGTACTGCTTGATGGCTGCCAGTGCGCATAATATGTTACAGATTCTGAACCATCAGAGTTTGTTGTATTAAAATCGCTATTTTCAAGCACATGGTTTACTCCGCCATATGATTCATCTGTAATACATGTTCCTTCATGCTCTACATGAGAAAACTTACCATCAGAATCATACACTATGGTATATCCTTTTTCTGTATACCAGCCGCAGAATTCATAACCTGTCTTTGAGAAAAGTGATCCATCAGGGATATATCCAAGAACGTCACCTGATTTTATATTACTAAGATATTCTGCACCATTTGCTCCGGCAGGAAGACTTCCAGAACCATTTCCATCTTCATATGTATAGCTTCCACCATCAGGATTAGCATTGAAATTAACAACACCTTCTCCAGTTATGGCTGTATTTATTGCATTTTTAGTATTTTCACCATTACCTACTATTCTTTCACCATTTATATAAGCAACCTTGCCTTCTTCGATGTCAGCTGCTGTAATAGCAGGATATGTTTCACTATATATTTTGTCATGGCCACCACTTTCGTTAGTAAGTGTCTTTTCACCTGATTCATAGTACTTATTTAGAGAAATATTGATACTGTCGCCATCAGATGTATTTTCTTTTTCTGTACTTTCATGATTATTGTCTGAAGATGTTTCAGTATCTTCCTGTTTATCATAATTACTTGTCCAGGAATCTACATATTTGTATCCATCTACAGTATCAAAAGTAACATCGTATGAATGTCCATTTTCCTCATCTGTTGACTCTGTATATTCAGTATAAACGCCTTCTACGCTTGCTATAGTTTCGCCAAGTTTGATGTTTTCTTTTAATACATCTTCGGTTTCATCATCTACAGGATCTTTATTTACATATCTGTCATCAGCCGAACTATATGAGCTTTCTGGATATTTATCAGGATCAAGTCTTATATCACCATTAGAGTCAAGAACGATATCTTCTGTTATATCAAATGTTCCTTCTACCCTATATCCCTTTGCATATGCATACTCACCCAAGAACATATCAGATGAACTGGCATCAGCTTTAGATGTATCTCTTGGATCTGTCAGTTTTGTATATAAAGGATTACCTCTATAGAAATCAAGCACTGAATCAAAAGTAAGCGTAGCATCATCTGTAAATGTTCCTTCTATGCCAAAGATATTGTAGCCTGACATGATATCTGAACTATCAGCTATTGTTATGTCTCCAAGAGAGCCTATAAGAACATCATTTCTTCCATCTCTTACGAGGTATACTTCATATGAGCCTTTCAACGATGTTTTTTGCACCCTTGAGGAATATGGATGGCTAAAGAAAGCAGCCACTAAAACATTAAATGGAGCATCTAATAGATTTAAGCCTGCAAACGCTAAAGAAGAGTCTGGTTCTGAGGAAATAAACTATTCTGATGAATCAAAGAATGTAACAGAAAAAAACAAGAGCTAAATATTTATCATATTTAGCTCTCACTCTCTTTGTTTTACTCACCAAAATGTCCAAAGTCTATCATTATTTTTCCTAGAATATCATCTACGCTTACATATGGGTTATCCCAATATCTTGAATCATAACTATCACCCCTATTATCTCCCATTACAAATACGCAACCTTCCGGGACAGTAAAGCTTTTAGTACAATTTGTTTCAATTCCTTCTTCAAGATAATCTTCTACAAGCTGCATGCCATTTACAAAGACATAACCGTTTTCAAAAGTAATTTCATCGCCTGCAACACCGATGACTCTCTTTAGCCATTCCTGACCATAATGATTAAATACTATTATATCCCCTCTTTGAGGCTCACTAAAAACATATGCGAGCCTATTAAATACACATATATCTTTAGTCATAAGAGTTTTCTCCATAGATCCTGAAGCAACAGGGCCTATTAAAATTATATACTTATAAACAAAAATTGTTACAATAAAAACGATAACAAAAGGAAGAATATCGCCAATAAGTTCTTTTTTTCTATCTTTTAATGTATTGTTTGTATCCATAAAGTACCTTTCTTTATATATATTTCTTTATATTATTATTATAATATAGTCATATCTCAAAATTTTAGGCACCATGTTTTGAATTAGCGTTTTTCTTTTTCTTTGATTTCTCATTTTCTTCATCATCTAAATTGCCCATGCCACCATGACTCCTATAATCGAGTAGGCTGACTCCTACTCGATTTCGCACACGAACATTCCGCACTTA
>CAMJFD010000230.1 GCA_946404845.1 uncultured Butyrivibrio sp.
TGCAGATGCTAGAGTTAATTACTCTCTAACAACTACACTTTTATGGTACTAAAAAACGCTCTTATGCTCTTCTACCGGTTATGATCCATGGTGCTGGTTGCTGCTCAAATACATTTTTGGATGTAAGCTTGGATACAGAAATCTGTATTACATTAACATCATTTAATTTGTACTTGGCCAGAATATCCTGCATATTTGCAGCTGTTCTAAAATCAAGTGTATAGATGACAAAATCCATATCAGGATTAATTGATGTCAGATACTCAAGCTCCTTTTCCATACTGGCTGATGCAACGAGCATTGTTGTATCAGGAACAGGAAGATCCTTCATAGTATCTTCTCCAACGTGGTCAATAATTGTGACATTCTGAAGTCCAAACTGGTTGACGTTCTCTTCCATTGTCTCTCTGTCACGTTCTCTGTATTCTACTGCAATAACAGTTCCTTCTCCGCTTATCATTGCTGCTTCAACAGCTATTGACTCTCCTGATATTACACAGAGATTTTTACTCTCATCTATATTCATTCTGGACAGGAGAACTGAACGAATCTCAGATCCAACATATTTAACAGAACCACTTGCAAACTTGGTGTTATCCATTCCAAATTTGATCGTACTTCTGGCACTTGGGTTTAATATTATCATGCCAGCAGAAGCATTTATTCCTCTGTCAATCATAGCCGATATCTTGTCACGTTTGATCTCTCCAACAGGCTCAGAGCCCTCATTATATATTACTTCGCAGTCTCCAAGACCAACATTCCACATCTTGTAGAAGATATCTTTATTACCCGCCTCAGTGAATACAAGAACGCATCTGTGAGCTTCTACAGTAGGAATCAGGTTCTTGTTCTTCCTTGTTATATCCAGAATTTTGACATGTTCCAGATCAATGTCTGTATTCTCTGAAAAGTATTGTAACCATGATAGAATATTACTGTTTGTAAAAAGATTATTATCCATAATAATTCTAGCCCCCATTCTATAAAGTTGTACTATATTTCAGATCTATATAAAAATCATATCATATATCATTTACACTTTTGCAATAATTCTTCCCACTTTGTATCAACATATTCCTGAGCTGCCTCAATAGCCCATTCATTACCTGGTTTAAAGAGGTGCTTGAATCTGCCCTGCTTGGACATAAACTCTTCTACAGGAAGCTTTTTCTTAGGCTCATAAGTAAGGTGATACTCGCCTTCAACAACTTCATACAAAGGCCATACACATGTATCAATTGCAGCCTTACAGATTGCAATAAGATCCTGTGCAGGATACTGCCAGCCTCTTGGACAAGGTGTCAGAACGTTTACAAATGTTGGGCCTTCCTTGTAAATTGCTCTGTGAGCCTTTTCATGGAAGTCTTTCATATTACCAAATAGTGTTGTCTGTGCTACATATGGTGAACCATGTGCAACCATAATCTGAGTCAGGTCTTTCTGATTCTGTTTTTTACCAAGAGACTCTGTTCCACTTGGTGTTGTAGTTGCAGATGCAAATCTTGGTGTAGCTGATGAACGCTGTGTACCAGTGTTCATATAAGCATTATTGTCATAACAAAAATATGTAAAGTCATGACCTCTTTCAAATGCTCCTGAAAGTGACTGGAAACCGATATCATAAGTTCCGCCATCACCACCAATTGCGAGAATCTTTACATTTTCATTCTCTGCTATTTTACCTTTTTTCTTCATTACACGATAAGCTGCTTCAACACCAGAAGCTGTAGCTGAAGCATTTTCGAATGCTGTGTGGATATAGGAATCTTCCCATGCTGTAAATGGATACTGGAAAGAGGATACCTCCAGACATCCTGTTGCATTACATATTACTGCACGATCCTCTGGATCAACTGCTCTCATCATAGCTCTGCAGACTATACCCGCTCCACATCCAGCACAAAGTCTGTGTCCTGAATGAAAGCGCTCTGCTTTATTCATTTCTTCTTTAAGATTATATGCCATTTGATTACTCCCTCTGTCCCATGTGAGTATAGATTTCTCCAACTTCGCCTGTCTCTACGATACTGCTAAGTCTGTCATATACACTTCTTGCCGCGTCTACTGTGAAATCTCTTCCACCAAGTCCATATACGATATCAACCATTTTAGGTCTCTTATCCATATTAATACATGCACCTGACACCTCTGCAAAAAGTGGACCTCCGCAAGCAGAAAATCCTTCACTCTTATCCATTATTGCTACTGCCTTGCAATTAGATAGAGCCTTGGAAAGCTCTTCTCCAGGAAACGGACGGAATACTCTGACCTTAATAAGTCCTGCCTTAATGCCTTCTCTTCTGAGTTCATCAACACATGCCTTTGCAGTTCCGGCACTTGATCCCATTATTACCATGGCGATCTCGGCATCATCCATTTTATATTCTTCAAAAAATCCATAAGATCTTCCAAAAGTCTTTTCAAAATCTTTGGCAACGTCAAGAATAACCTTTTTAGCATTCTTCATTGCATATGCCTGTGCTACTCTCGCTTCCATATAATAACCAGATACACCATAAGGACCTACTGCAAGAGGATTCTCTTTCTTTAAGAGATAATTCTCCGGATGATATTCACCAACGAATGCCTTAACCTTATCATCTTCTTCAAGTTCAATGTTCTCAAGCGCATGAGATGTGATAAAACCGTCTTCACAAATCATAAGTGGTAGTCTTACATCTGGATGCTCTGCTATTCTATGAGCCATCAGATAATTATCATATACTTCCTGGTTATTCTCTCCGTATAACTGAATGAAACCAGAGTCTCTCTCAGCCATAGAATCTGAATAATCATGATTGATATTGATAGGTCCTGTAAGTGCTCTACAAGCTACAGCCAGTACTACAGGAAGTCTTAAAGATGCTGCTACATAGAGCACCTCATTCATATAGGAAAGACCTGCTGAAGATGTGGCAGTTACTGCTCTTGCACCTGCAGCCTCTGCTCCAAGACATGCTGAAAGTGATGAATGTTCACTCTCAACACATATAAATTCTGTATCCACCTTGCCATCAGCCACATACTGTGCAAAATACTGTGGAATCTCTGTTGATGGTGTAATTGGAAACATTGCAAATACATCCGGATTAATCTGTCTCATTGCTGTAGCAATGGCTTCATTACCGGACATTCTCTCTCTAATACTCATTCTGCTTCATCCTCCCAGACAATAGCATCAAATGGACAGGCATTTATACATATGCCGCATCCCTTACAATGCTCATAATCAAATTCCATACGCTTACCATCCTCAACCGGAATAGAAGCATCTGGACAATATGGTGCACAAAGCAGACACTGTTTACATTTATCTACAACCCACTTAGGTGTGCGAACTCTCCACTCACCAGTCTTGGTAAGGACACTTGTACCAGGCTCATATATTTCACAACCTGTTGTCAGATCCTTCCAGGAAATTTTTTCATTAATATCCTTAGCTTTTGTAATCATCCTTTTACCTCGTCCATTGCTATACGGAGGCATTTTAAGTTACCTTCTACCACCTGAGGCTTCTTGGCGAATTTGTGGCGATAAGATTCCTCCATATCTTTCAAAAAAGTTTCTCTGTCAATTATGCTGCTTACTGCAACAACAGCCGCAAGCATAGGTGTGTTTGGGAAATATGCCCCAAGACAGTCCAAAGAAATTTTTCTAGCATCAATAGTACATATTCTTCCATCGTAATTCTTGACTTCTGCTCTTACCTCATCAGGTGACTTTGATGAATTAACTATCAAAGCGCCGCCTTCCTTAAGACCTGCTGCCACATCAACACTTTCTAGAAGTGTCTCATCTACTACTACTACATAATTTGGTTCATAGATATTGGAATGTATTGGACAACGTTCATCAGAAATACGATTGTATGCTGTGATTGGTGCTCCTGAACGCTCCGGACCATATTCCGGAAAGGATTGTACAAATTTGCCTGACATAAAAGCAGCATCTGCGAGGAGCTGACTTGCCGTTTTTGCTCCCTGGCCGCCTCTTCCATGCCATCTAACTTCTACCATGTCACTCATAATAATCATTTTCTCCTACCATTTTATTGCCTAAGTTTCTACGTTCCAATTTATCATATTTTATGATTTAATGCACTAACAAATAAAAGCTTTATCAAATTAAATTATTAAATTATAAAAACTTCCCACACCCCGGAAGGAGATGAAACAGTCATCTACGCGCTT
>CAMJFD010000231.1 GCA_946404845.1 uncultured Butyrivibrio sp.
AGCAATTCGTATATCATAAGATGTCAAAAGGTACTTTTGACATCTACATCATATATATTTCATAATAAAAATGAAATTGAAAGCCGTAGTTATGGCGGTACAAAAACATATATATCCGTTTGGGTTAAGTTGTAGGTGACAGGGGGCTATGCCTGTTATGTATTATAAACGGATAAATGCATACTGGAGGTGGTAGCATGAATACAGTAATTACAATTGGAAGAGAGTTTGGATCTGGCGGAAGAGAAATTGGGGAGCTTATTGCAAAGCATTTTGATGTTAAGTGCTATGACAAGGAACTTCTTACAAGAGCGGCTGCAGACAGTGGTTTTTGTGCTGAAATGTTACAGAATCATGATGAGAAGCCAACTAATTCTTTTCTCTATAATCTAGTAATGGATACATATTCATTTGGATACAATTCTTCAAGTTATGTCGATATGCCTATTAGTCATAAGGTATTCCTGGCTCAGTTTGATACAATTAAGAATATTGCCAAGGAAGGTCCATGTGTAATTGTTGGACGATGCGCAGATTATGCATTATCTGAATATCCAAATGTAATAAATATCTTTATTTCGGCTGATGAGGATGATAAGGTTAAGCGTGTAATGGGCAGATTCAAAGATCTTGTTACAGAAGATAAAGCAAGAGAAATGATCAACAAGAAAGATAAGCAGAGAAAGAGCTATTATAACTACTATTCATCCAAGAAATGGGGAAGAGCAGAGAGTTATGATCTGTGTATTAATTCCAGCAAACTCGGAATCGATGGAACAGTAGATTATATCTGTGATTTCATTGAACGGGTTGAAGCTAATAGAAGATAATTATGTCTAATATATTTTTAAAATGGGAAACCCACCTATACTCACGATAATGGCACTTGCCAAAAAAATATCAAAAATAGTTAATTAATACTGGTTTTATTATAATTATAGTATTTAGCAAATAGGGCTACGAAAATGTGATAAAAGTTTTCGCGGCCCTTTTGTATTACAGCTTTTTAATGCTTACTAGTTCTACAAATTTTATTGAAGTGGCTATAAGTATATTTTATAGCTAAAATACATCAATTCTCAAAATAAAGATAAATCAAGGCTTCTAAGGTCTCTATTCATCCCTTTAGTCTGATAAATTGTATGATTTCTTCTGAAATTTAAGTTTGACAATTCAAAGTAATATTTATATCATACCTACATAAGTTAAGAGGAAACTCTTACTTGTGCAAAGAGAGAAAAAATTATGAGAGAGAGAAAACTATGGCAGCAATAATTGAAGTAAAAAATGTTTCCAAGACATTTACTTCCAAGGATGGCAATGTAGAAGCTCTTACTGACATTAATCTGAGTGTCGAAAAAGGTTGCATCTATGGAATAATCGGAATGTCTGGAGCGGGTAAGAGTACTCTTGTCAGATGTTTTAACTTCCTTGAAAAGCCAACGCTTGGAGAAGTAATTGTAGATGGCAGAAATCTTGAGAGTCTGTCTGACAAAGAGTTAAGGCAGGAGAGAAGCGAAATAGGAATGATATTCCAGGGCTTTAACCTCCTGATGCAAAAAAACGTATTAAAAAATGTAATGTTTCCGCTTGAAATAAACGGAGTTAGTAAAGATAAAGCAAAGAAAAGAGCAAAGGAACTTCTGGACGTAGTTGGACTTGGAGATAAGGAAAATGCTTATCCGGCTCAGCTATCTGGTGGACAGAAGCAGAGAGTTGCTATCGCAAGAGCACTTGCTAATAATCCTAAGATTCTTCTGTGCGATGAGGCAACAAGTGCACTTGATCCACAGACAACACATCAGATTTTGAATTTGTTAAAAGAGATAAATAAAAATCTGGGCATTACAATTGTAATCATTACTCATCAAATGTCTGTAGTAAGAGAGATTTGTCACAATGTTGCAATCATTGAAAAAGGAAGACTTGTAGAGAATGGATCTGTAGAAGAGATTTTTGCTCATCCTAAATCAAAGGCTGCAAAGCAGCTTGTAATCGAAGGTAAAGATCCGGATGAATGGAATGATCAGTCAGATTCAAGCCTTGTTAAGATAATAGATAGTACGAGAAAGATACGAATTGTTTTTTCTACGAATGATGCAAAAGAACCAGTAATTGCAAATATGATTCTTAAGTTTAATACAGCAGTTAATATTTTAAAGGCTGACACCAAGGATGTGGGAGGCGTCGCCAAGGGACAGATGATTTTGGGACTTCCAGATGGAGCAGATATTCAGGATAAAATCATTGAGTATCTAAAGGTTGCAGGACTTGAAGTTGAGGAGGTGACAGATCATGTCTAATTATATAGTAGGATATGCAATTGCGGGACTTGGAACACTTACAGAGACATTTACACCTGAAGTAAGATCTATGATCATCAAGGGTATATTTGAAACTCTCTATATGTCGCTTGTATCAACTGCTCTTGGTTATGTAATAGGTCTTCCATGGGGAATTGTACTGGCTGTATCTGATAAAGACGGAATTAAACCAAATAGTGGATTATATAAAATTCTGGATTTTATAGTTAATATACTTAGAAGTATTCCGTTCCTGATTCTGTTGATACTGATAATTCCTCTTACCAGATTTATAGTAGGTAAGAGCTATGGCCCAACAGCTACAATAGTTCCGCTTGTTGTATCATGTGCTCCATTTATTGCAAGACTTGTTGAATCATCTCTTAAAGAAGTTGATAAAGGAGTTATCGAAGCGGCGCAGTCAATGGGGGCAAGCGTTTGGAACATAATTACTAAGGTAATGCTCGTAGAAGCTAGTGTTTCACTTATAGTAGGTGCAACAATCACATTTGGAAATGTTCTAGCATATACGGCAATGGCTGGTACTGTAGGTGGAGGAGGACTTGGTGATATTGCTGTCAGGTATGGTTATTACAGATGGCAGGCAGATATTATGTTCATTACAGTTATTCTCTTAATAGTACTTGTCCAATTATTCCAGTTCATTGGTACCAAGATATCGGTACTTATTGATAAAAGAGCTTAATATTACAAAAAGCTCAAAATTATTTAATTGTGGAGGAAAAAAATTATGAAAAAGAAATTAGTTAGTTTACTAGTAACATCAGCCCTTGCTGCGTCATTACTTGCTGGATGCGGTAGCAGCACAGACAATTCTACAACAGAGAGCACAGAAGCAGCAGAAGAAACAGCAACAGAAGAAACAGCTACAGAGGAAACAGCTTCAGAAGAAGCTGCAGAAGAGGCAACAGAAGAAACAGCTACAGAGGAAGCTACAGAAGAGACTGAAGAAGCTGCAACAGGTGAAACAGTTACTCTTAAAATTGCAGCAAGCCCAACACCTCATGCTGAAATCCTTGAGCAGGCTGCATCATTACTGGCTGAGCAGGGAATTAATCTTGAAGTAACTGAATTTGAAGATTATGTACAGCCTAACAATGTAGTAGAAAGTGGGGAATTTGATGCTAACTATTTCCAGCATGTTCCTTATCTTGACAGTTTTAATGAAGAGCAGGGTACTCACCTTGTAGTAGCTGGTAAGATTCACTATGAGCCATTTGGCCTCTATGCTGGTACAAGAGCAAGTCTCGATGAACTTCAGGAAGGTGATGTAATTGCTGTACCTAATGATACAACTAATGAAGCGAGAGCTCTTCTCCTTCTGCAGGATAATGGACTTATCAAATTAAAAGATGGCGCAGATCTTACAGCTACAGTTAATGATATCGAGGAGAATCCTCTTAATCTTGAAATCAAGGAACTTGAAGCAGCTCAGGTTGCAAGAGTTATCCCTGAAGTAGCACTTGTAGCACTTAATGGTAACTATGCTCAGGAAGCCGGACTTACTGTATCTACAGATGCTATTGCTTATGAGACATCTGATTCTGAAGCAGCTAAGACATACGTAAATGTAATTGCAGTTGCTGAAGGAAATGAGAATAATGAAGCTATTCAGAAACTTGTAGAAGTTCTTAAGTCAGATGAAATCAAGTCATGGATTGAAGAAACATATCAGGGTGCAGTTATCCCATATGATGGAGAATAATCCATTCTATTAAATAAGATGTATATAAGGCAACTTATATTACATACATAGTTTTCTCTTTGCTTGGACTACTTGCCTATTGGCAGGTAGTCCTTTTTTGATGCACAAGACCGGCAAGCGAATGGATGCTTGCATACAAATTCATT
>CAMJFD010000232.1 GCA_946404845.1 uncultured Butyrivibrio sp.
TGCAGCCGCGCTCGGCGCGAGAATGTCGCTAGCGACATTCTTTGTTCTTTAATAGCTTGATACCCAATTTATTCATAAAAATAGGCCATAGGAGGTATATATGTTAGATTTACTTACTATGAATTCGACACAGAATAGTTTTGTTAGTAATAGAGAAAATCGCGTAAATGCATCCGTTCAGTCCTCTAAAATCTCTTTTTCCGAGGTTATGGAAAGGCTTAATTCAGGCGATAACGAAAAGAGTTACAAGCCTTGCGAATACTTCAAAATGGATGATGGATCAGGAATGATTAAGTATGGCCGCACGACATTTATGTGTGATTATAAGAGAAACAGGCTGACACTTGGCGATGTTTCTAATGAGGACAACTGTCTGAATATACCACTTTCCAAAGGTGGTTCGCTGACTGTTAATAGGAACAACATATCTGATTTGCTTCAGAGCCTTCCTATGTTTTCTGAGGAGGATCAGGCTATTATATTAAAAGCAATACAGGATGACAGAATAGCTCGGCAGGCCAAGAGTAGTAAGAAGATGAACCGATTCTCTGATAGTGTTATGAGGATAGCTGACATTGCGGATGCAAACGCAAAAAAGATAGATTCAAGTGTGTCTGAGAATAATGAATCAAACGTTGCAACCAAGATAGCTGATGTAAAAGAAGCTGAGAATAATATCAAATTCACTGATTTAAAGGAAGCAAATAATAGCGCTAATGATATATTTTCTAAAGAAAAAGATAATATTAGAGTTGATTTATATTATATGATATAGGTGTCAAAAGGTACTTTTGACATCTACATCATTATACATAACATATAGAAAATAGAAACTATAAATATATTATAAATATTCTTATTTCGTGGTTCCTGCCCTGCTGTATAGGCTATAATAGATGTAGATTTTAACCCAGATAATACAGAACATAAATCCGGAGGCATTATGAGAACAAGGCAGGAAGCACTTTCTTATGGGCTTACATTCCCAGACACCTATCAGGAAGCACCGTTCAGAGAACAGAATTGGCAGCTGGTAAGAGTTAAGGGATGCAAAAAAGCATTTCTATGGACGTATGAAAAGGACGGATTCATCAATATAAATGTAAAAGTAGATCCTGACTGGAGAGATATGTGGCGAAGGGCATATGATTCGGTCATTCCAGCATATCATCAGAATAAAGAGCATTGGAACACAGTCATTCTGGATGGTTCAATTCCAGATGAAGAGATCAAGAGAATGATTGCGCTCAGCTATGATCTGGTGACAGATTCTCCTACTAAACGTATATACGAAGCAGTCAAAAAAATCCCTAAA
Organism: uncultured Butyrivibrio sp.; assembly: GCA_946404845.1. Taxonomy (GTDB): domain Bacteria; phylum Bacillota; class Clostridia; order Lachnospirales; family Lachnospiraceae; genus Butyrivibrio. The sequence goes on from CAMJFD010000232.1 coordinate 1,316, forward strand.
GGTCATGTTGCAACATATGGTCAGGTGGCTGAAATGGCAGGAAATGCCAAAATGTCACGCGCTGTTGGAAATGCACTTCACAAGAATCCTGATCCGGAGAATATACCGTGCTTTAGAGTTGTTAATTCTGAAGGTAAGCTCTCTGGCAACTTTGCCTTTGGAGAAGGTGTTCAGGAAAAAAGACTTAGAGAAGAAGGCGTAGAAGTTATCAATGGCAAAGTTGATTTAAAGAAATATGGTTTTGATGTACATGATATAAAACAGAATAAAGAATGAGAGGGATAAGTCTTGAAAAAATTTATTGAAAAACTAGATTCTAAATATTTAAAAGTATGTATCTATGCTGCTGTTACAGTTCTTTTGACAGTAGGTGTTGGAGCAGTACTATTGAGTACAGGAAGTTTTTGGTCTAAGGCATGGAGCATATTTACTGCAGTGCTTAAGCCAATAGTAATAGGTGGAATTATTTGTTACCTGTTTCAGCCTATTGTTAACCGTTTTGAAAGACTCTTTAACCGCAAAACCAATAAAAAATGGGCGAGACCAGTCAGCGTATTCTTAACCTTTGCTATTATTATTATGGTAATAGGAATTATCCTGTTACTAATTGCAATTGCAGTATACAAGAATGTTGAAAATTTGAATATTGATTCTATTAAGAATATTTTTGTTACGCTGCAGGCTGATTATACAGAGGTTTGGAAGATATTTGAGAACCTGTTGGAATCAAATAATATTGATACAGATAATATCTCTTATTTTATTACAGCGGCTACAAATGCGACTACTAATTTTTTCTCAGGATTATTATTTGGTGTTATCTTTTCAATTTATTTCATGTTGGATGGACACAATATCTCCAAGTATTGGAAAAGAGCATTTCATCTAATATTTGGTCAAAAAGCTGATGAGAAGCTTAAGAGTATCATGAAGGATGCAGATAGCGCATTTTCTGGATATATCAGAGGACAGTTTCTGGATGCACTCATTGTCGGTGTGGTTGCAACAATAGCGCTCTCTATTGCAGGAATTCCATATGCAGTAGTAGTTGGTGTTCTAGCTGGCATTGGCAACATGATTCCATACTTTGGGCCTGTAGTTGGTTATGTATCACTTGCGCTTGTATGTCTACCATCGGGCGCGATAGACAAGCTGGTTATAGGCATTGTTATATTTGCCGTTGTAATGTTTGTAGATGGTAATATCTTAAATCCTAAGCTCTTGTCTGAAAGCGTTGATGTGCATCCGCTCCTCGTAGTAGCAGCACTAATTGCAGGTGGCGCAATTGGTGGTATTGTAGGTATGCTGGTAGCAGTTCCATCTGCAGCATTTATCAAGCTCCAGTTTGATAAGTATTTGGAGAAAAAAGAAGAGAAAGCTGAAAGTGAAGGAAAAGACTGATTATAATATGTTGACATATATAGATGCCCGATATATGATATAGAAGAACGATATATATAGAATATCGATATACCTATTTTATAAATATTATAAGGAGGGCATAAAATGGTCAACAAATCATTACTTACAGGCAGTATGACAATGCTGATATTGAAGCTGTTGTCAGAAAAGGATATGTACGGATATGAGATGATTGATACGCTTAGGAAGAAGTCTGAAAATGTCTTTGAATTAAAGGCAGGAACTCTATATCCATTATTACATGGACTGGAGGACAAGGGGATGCTCACCTGTTACGAGCAGGAATTCGATGGCAAGATCAGAAAATATTATTCCATTACAAAAGCTGGAAAAAAACTCTTAAAAGAAAAGACTGATGAGTGGAAGGAATATTCTGGAGCAGTTTCAAACGTACTGGCTATGGGGGTGTGATATGGAGGAGTATATTAAAAAGTTACTGGAACAGATAAGATGTGAAAAGGCTCACAGCGGTATTGAAGCGGAAATAAGATTACATATAGAAGATCAGATTGAAGACAATATGGCAAGTGGTATGAACAGAGAAGAGGCTGAAAAATCTGCTGTTGCAGATATGGGTGATCCAGTAGAAACAGGTGTTATGCTTGATAGAATACATAAACCAAAGGTGGCCTGGGGAATGATAGGCCTGATGGCGGTTATAAGTATTATCGGAATAGTAATTCACAATTTGATGGGAACAGATACAGATGATATGGGATATTACCTGACGCATATGTCTAATACTATGTATATTCTCGGATTTATATCTATGGTCATTATTTATTATATAGATTACACAGCTATTGCGAGAATATCCAAGATATTAGGCGCAGCTATGATTGCAGCTTGTGTATACTGTATGTTCTGGGGAAAATATGTTAATGGTGCAAGGATATGGATAAGCTTATTACATTTTACGATATCCATTGATAGTCTTATGTTGTTATATATTCCTATATATGCAGCAATCATGTATCAGTATCGAAATACAGGCCGCGGCGGCTTTATTAAATCTTTACTCTGGATGATCTGCCCTATAGTTATAATATTTAGGCTTCCGTGCCTTACAACATCTATTGTCCTGGCGATTTCAATGATGACATTACTAACTCTTGCTATTATAAATGGATGGTTTAAAATTCATAAAACTGCTGCACTTCTAGGTATATGGGGAATTTTCGGTGGAATACCTTTAATTGCAGGAACTGTAATGTACGTGAGTCATATGATGGCAGACTATCAGATAATGAGGATTAAAGCATTTCTTACAAATTCTGGTGAAGCCAACTACTTGACTAGTGTACTTAGAAATACTTTTTATAACAGCAAATTCATAGGTAATAGCGGCGCAGATGTGATAAGTACTGTGCCATCATATAATTCAAATTACAAAATATACAGGAGGAATATATTTTACTCATTATTTAAT
>CAMJFD010000233.1 GCA_946404845.1 uncultured Butyrivibrio sp.
GCGCCGAGCGCGGCTGCATTTTTGCAGCATTTACACTTCGCGCGAGTGCGCATCCATAGCGGAGCGTTTTTTATTGAATAGGAAAGCAATTTCCTATTCAATAAAAACTGCTTATCTGATTATGAATATCATAAACAGATAAGCAGTTATATTAGTTATATTTTATAAAAATCTATATAAGCTAAACTAATCAGCAATCAGCCTTTCCAACTGAACCGAACATTTCCATCTTTTCTTTTACAGTAGCCTTGATAGCTTCTGCACCAGGAGCAAGAAGTTTTCTAGGATCGAATCCCTTACCTTCCATATCCTTACCTGCTTCGATGTACTTTCTTGTAGCTTCTGCGAATGCAAGCTGACACTCTGTATTTACGTTAACCTTAGATACACCAAGTGTAATAGCCTTCTTAACCATTTCAGCTGGGATACCTGTACCACCGTGAAGAACGAGTGGAAGTTCACCAGTAAGCTGCTGTATAGCGTCAAGAGTCTCAAATGAAAGACCTTCCCAGTTATCTGGATATTTACCATGAATGTTACCAATACCAGCAGCAAGGAAATCTACGCCAAGATCTGCAATCTGCTTACACTCGTTAGGATCAGCACACTCACCTCTACCGATAACACCATCTTCTTCACCACCGATAGAACCAACTTCAGCTTCGATTGAAAGTCCTCTGTCATGAGCAGCCTTTACGAGCTCTTTAGTCTTCTCAATATTCTCTTCGATAGAATAGTGTGATCCATCGAACATGATTGATGAGAATCCTGCTTCGATACACTTATAACATCCGTCATATGTACCATGATCAAGATGAAGTGCTACTGGTACATCAATATCAAGGTCCTTAAGTAATCCGTTAACCATATTAACTACTACATGGTAACCACCCATGTATTTACCAGCACCTTCAGAAACACCAAGAATTACAGGGCTTCTAAGTTCTTTTGCTGTGAGAAGAATGGCTTTTGTCCACTCAAGGTTGTTAATGTTGAAGTGACCAACAGCATAGTGACCAGCTTTAGCTTTGTTTAACATATCAGTTGCATTAACTAACATAATATAAAACCTCCTTATGGTTCATTATTATAAATCCTTGTGAAATTTATATCACACAAAAAATTATATCATACTGAAATCCAAAAAGAAACGATTTCATACTGTGATTTTCTAAATAATATAATGCATTATAATACCAAATAAACTTTTATTAAAATTCGAATGTATTATTAGCCCAAAAATCTTCTCTGGACAGTTCATTTTCGCTGTCATATCTAAATACAACAGAGGAAAGAGCAGGTAATGTAATAGTTATCTTTCCATCTTTTACTCTTATCTCATAGCTGTTAGTATCATATCCCTTAATACCAGTCTCAATGAGTCTGTTCAGAATTGCACCCTCTGGAATACCCAGTTGCCATACTTCTATCTCTTTGGTCACACTGTATGTATTATTATTAAGTGCGATAACACTGGCTGCAAGTCTGTTAAATCTGCCATATGCAATCACATTCTTTTCTCCAAGAAGTCTTTTAACAGAACCTGTCTTAAACTCATTTCCAAGCTTGTGAATTCCAATAATAGCCTTGTGGAAATCAATCATCTGCTGATCTTCGTTGCCCCAAGGGTAAGTTCGTCTGTTATCAGGATCTGTGAATCCGCAGACACCGGCTTCATCTCCATAATAAATTGTAGGAGCACCCATCCATGTCATCTGCATTACAACAGCTTCTCTCATAACTGCCTTATTGATATTCTGAGAAGCCATCTCACTTCCATGATCTGATATTCTGCCAGCAGTATGATTAGTCCTTGTAAGAAATCTTGAATGATCATGATTGGATAATTCATTCATTGCTACATAAAGTGATGGAGTATTGAAATTTTCACCCGATCTATATAGCATTTCATTCCAGAAATAGTCTGCATTTCCCCACAGTTCAGGTCTAAATTCATCACTATGTTTGTCCATACCTGTAAGGAACCATGTTATTGGCTCCATAAATGCGTCATAATTCATAACGGTATCCCATTCACCGCCAGATAGCCATGCTTTGGAATCACCATAGTTTTCTGCAAGTATAATAGCTTCTGGATTCGCTTCCTTGACAGCTTTTCTGAATCTCTTCCAGAATCCATGATTGAATTCTGCAGAATGTCCTAAATCTGCTGCAACATCCAGTCTCCATCCATCTACATAAAATGGAGCTGATACCCATTTACGTCCTATTTCTATTATGTAATCTGTAAGTTCTCTGGAACCTTCATAATTAAGCTTAGGAAGTGTATCATATCCCCACCATCCGTCATAACTGTTGTTATAAGGCCATTTATCTTCGGAAAAAGCAAAATAATTATGATAAGAACTGTTCTTATCTACATATGCGCCCTTTTCATAACCATCTGCGTTTTCATATATTCTTTCTTTATCAAGCCACTTATTAAATGATCCGCAGTGATTAAATACACCATCAAGGATAACTCGTATTCCTCTCTTATGCGCTTCCTGTACAACCTTTATAAACAGCTCATCACTTGCTGTAAGATTCTCCTTACTGGTAACTCTATTTATATATCTGGTTGCCTTACTGTTATCATCACTACCCTGCGCAAGCAGCTCGCCATTATCTGTAATGATCTTGCCAAAATGAGGATCAATATGATCATAATCCTGAGTATCATACTTATGACTTGAAGGTGATACGAATAAAGGATTGAAATATATTACGTCTATTCCAAGATCTTCAAGATAATCCATCTTGTCAAGAACGCCCTGCAGATCTCCGCCATAGAACTGTCTGTAATCACCAGTTACAGCAGGTGGTCTGTCCCAATCCTCTACAAACTCTGAATGACCATCCAAATAGCTGTATTCATCAGTCAAAACATCATTTGTCTTATCTCCGTTACAAAATCTATCAACAAAAATCTGATACATGACTGCGCCTTTTGCCCAGTCTGGTGTAGCAAATCCTGGTATCAGACAAAATCTCATTTTATCAAGAATATCTGTCACTGCGCCTCTTTTATCGAATAAGCAGCTCTCTGTATCTGATTCAATTTCAAAATGATAATAAACTGTTTCTTCTGTAGCATCCACGCAAATACTATAATAGTCAAATCCATTATCTGTCTCTGCTTTGGTCATTTGCATATGCTTGTCACCATATACAAGTGTTACCTTTAATGCATCATCCTCTTTAGTTCTGAAAATAATATTTACCTTATTTCCAGCTTCTGGTTCCAGAGGACGTAAATAATCCAATGTCATATCATGAAATAAAGCTTTATAGTTCATTTGACATATCCTTTAATACTTAATTCTATAGGTTTTATATAAACCTTTGCTGATTATAGCATATATTAATATTCTTAAAATTAAATATTTCCTTAATAATGATTAAAGAACAAACAGGCCACCATCTGGTATATTTACCTAGATTGTGACCTGTTTTATTTTTCCACACTGTGGCAGATTTACAACTTATACTCTGCCATAAAAGTAAAAAAGACAGCTTGGGTTGCTGTCTTTTCTAGAGAAGGTATTTCTTTCTTATGGGGTATAGCAAAAACTATATAATGTATTGGGGGGTTACGCATATTATAGTAGCATCACCCCAACCTTTGAACAATACTCAGATTCCACAAAATTAACAATTTAGCTTGTTTGTTTTTGTGAAAATTGCACATTAGTTTTTGCATATCCTTATTACATATCCGTTACTATAGAACTGGCTGTTACATCGATAGTTACAGGCGCATGATCTTCAAATAACGCTTCGAACTCTTCTCTTGTTATCTTCTCTTTTTCTAACAAAAGAGCTGTACAGCTATGAAGAACATCTTCATACTGAAGGATGATTTCTTTTGCTTTCTTATAGCATCCATCAATAATAGCCTTAACTTCTGTGTCGATTTCACCTGCCATAAGTTCACTGTGTTTTTTATTATGAGCTATATCGTAACCTATAAATACATCATCACTTTCTTCGTCATAATTGATAACACCAATCTTACCTGACATACCATATTTGGTTACCATGCTCTTGGCTACTGATGTAGCCTTCTTGATATCACTGGATGCTCCTGTAGTAAAATCACCAAAGATAATTTCTTCTG
>CAMJFD010000234.1 GCA_946404845.1 uncultured Butyrivibrio sp.
GGAGTGCTTTTTGTTTAATAGGAAATTTGCAGAGCAATTTCCTATTAAATAAAAAACCCCGTCCTGTAATAGGACGAGGTATAATAAACAACTCGCTAACCACCTGTTACACGTGCTCTCATAGGAATTAACTTCCGTGGAACTTACGATTTCCATTAACGCTGGAATCACGTCACAACTTACAATTCGTTTTCAGTCGCGCAGCTCAGAAGTGATTTTGGGTTATTCCTACTCGTAATGCCTTACACCAACCGGCATCTCTCTGATAACTTTCATAATAACTTACTGTCTTCATCACAGCTTTTGTAGGTTTAATATTTAACTTCTAACTATTTTAGAGCCATTTATGTAAATATGTCAAGATTATATTTATTATGCCAGATATTTTTTTAGATCCTCAACCCTTGCCTGCATAGTCTCGCGTCCGATATTATATACTCTTCTGAGTTCATCTGGATTATGCTCCATACTGCCAATTTCAAGAGCTTTTGGAGGTCTTATAACGAATAATTCTCCGCTTTCTTCTTTATTTCTGATATATCTTGTAGTTTTATTATATTCAATATGCCTTATCTTAACTGCCTGTACCAGGTTTGGAAGCTTATTATATACAGCCTTTATAAGTGGCATCATTTTATTAGGCTTTTTAACATAATCTATAGGCTGGGTCAGTATAACTACATTTCTGTTATAGCCTTTATGCTCCCAGAACTTAATAGGTATCGAATCAGAAACGCCGCCATCCAGAAGTCCTTTACCATCTACCTCAACTATCTTAGATACAATTGGCATTGACGCTGTAGACATAAAGTACTTCATGTCCTTGCCCTTACCGTCTCCAAATTTGTGATACTGCGCTTTTCCAGTGTCTACATCAGTACTGACAGCATAGAATTCCATTGGGTTTGTGGCAAATGTATCAAAATCCATTGGATCAAGCTCATATGGAATATCCTTGTAGCAAAACTCCGCTCCATATAAATCACCTGTCTTAAACAGGCTCTTCCAGCTACAGAATCTCCAGTCATTACAATATTTAGTCGCATATCTGATTACTCTGCCTATCTGTCTGGATTTAATATTACATCCAAAAGCCGCTCCGGCAGATACGCCAATAGCTCCATCAAAATCTATTCCATTTTCCATCATTACATCGATTACGCCGGCTGTAAACATTCCGCGCATTGCTCCGCCTTCCATGACAAGGCCTCTTTTAATCTTTTCCATATTCACCTCAGTATCTAAATTATGTTAATATAGATTGGAATTCAACCGGATTTCCAGAAAGGATAACCTATGAAGTCTAATCAGGATATAAAAAAATATATTGTTACTATTATTTTGATCATAGCCTTATGGCTGGTCTATACATTTATAAATAGTCAGATTACTGACTCTGGTTATGAGCCATATTCCTACGAGGCTGCAACTACTGCATTGTCTGTTATATCCGATAATGCTGATTACGAAGCTACTATATCAGATACTACTGCATCAGAAGCTACTACAACCGACAACTCATCTTCTGAATATAGCAGTTCATATACTCCACTCACTTTTAGAAATGACAAACTACTAAACAGTCATTATGAAAAACACGGAATTGAAATGGGCTATAACAGTGCAAGTGATTATGTAGCAGCTGCAAATGCCGTTATATACAATCCAGATTCTCTCCATAAACTAGAAGCAGAAGACGGTGACGACGTATATTTCCTTGAATCAACCAATGAATTTGTAGTCGTATCAACCGATGGCTACATCAGAACCTATTATTATGCAGATATTGATTATTTCAACCGTCAGTAAAAAATTAGTTAAAACATTCTAAGTAATGATTTTACACCCAAATCATAATTAATACAAAAAAGACTGTAGCTTGTTGTACAGTCTTTTTTGTTATACACTTCTGACCACGTCTGGTCAAAAGTCATGCAAACAGAGCCATGTTCTTATTAACTTCATCCTCTGTCATCTTTTTTTGTAACTCTACCTTGTAGGTATCAAGTGTCTGCTCTCTCTTAAGTGCGGTAACTGCTTCAGCCATATCTGTATCAGTCATACTGCTAACAGATGCTGTAAGATTCTCAGCTGTGATATCACTTACTGCTGATGAATACGCATATCCATTGGTAGCTGCACCATTAGCACTTCTTGCACTGTTAAGTGACGCAACTGCGCTATCAATAGAACTTAAGTCAAAGCTTGCTGTAGCTGCTGATACTGCGCCTTCATCTACAACGCTGGACTCGTTATATGTAGTATTTGCAAGGCTGCTAATACCTTCACTATACTGAGACATCTGAGCTGAAATAGCTGATAAATCTGACTGAGACATAGTACCATTCATAGCTCTTATGCTCTGGACATTTATATCCTGAACATAGTCAGACATTCCGCTATAAGCAGCATCAGCAACATTTGCAGCATTTACATATGACTTCATATTATTAGAATTACCCTGAGCTTGTGCTATTGCTGCTTTCTGTTTCTCAGAAATCGCAAGGTTGGCTGCATTATCAGCCGCTGAATTAATCTTTTTACCACTAGCTATCTGCTGATAGTACTTGGCTGCTCCTTGTCCATATCCACTTGCTATAGCTGATATACTCATTTTCTCATCTCCTTTCTGCCATAAGGCTATTTTGCTCTCCTTCACATAAGCCATACCTTAGAAGATGCTATATTTTTCCAAAAGAAAATCACTGACGAGTTTCGCCAGTGATTTTATAGTCTCTAATTATATAATGTAACTGGCTAGCCCGACTTCTACGGCCCCTTTAGCTTTGTGACGCCGGGTTTCCCCGGTTGTACCCTTGATGTATATATTTATGTAGTTAACTTTATAATAACTCATAATTAATTATTTATCATCACTTTTATAAAGATTTCATATTTTTTTAGTTATTACATTAGTACTATATAGGCTTTTTAATGATAATACATGTTACAATATACAGTGTATATTATTTTCCTTCAAGGAGGTCCTTATGCGTCAGGATAAATATACAAGTTCAGATTTTCCACTTACATATAAATGGGGAACGAGAATAAATTTTTCCCTTTTTACCATACATATAGGATATTTTATCCTATTTATTGTTTTGCACATTAATATAATGGCTATTCTAAATGTCTTCAGCATTCTATTATATTTAATAAATTTTTTGTATTCAAAAAAAGACCCTGGCTTGGTATAAAACTGATATATATTGAACTTCTGGTGCATTATCTCATTGCGGTACAATGTGTTGGATGTAATGCCGGCTTTCAAAATTACTGTTTTACTTCAATAGTAGTTGCTTATTTTATTGGCTATGCACTAAAGCAGGACGGCTATAATAAATTTAATCCTAATCACTATGCGACTATGGCTTTTATCATATTCTTTATATGCTGGTTGGAATCAGAATATAAGATTCAAGTTTATACTATAAATGGGTCCGTATCCAAAGCCATGCACTTTGTAAATGATATGCTCAATATAATTATATTAGGCGAATTTGCAAGAATATTTACTATTAATATTCTGACAGAAAAAGATATGCTGATACATACAGCTGAAGTAGATGAACTTACCGGATTATCTAACAGGCATCATATTAGAAGGATGTGTAATTTCTATCACCTTGGTGAAAAAAATGGTCAAACAACATATTCTATTGCAATAATAGACATTGATAATTTTAAAAAGATTAACGATTCCTATGGTCACAATACTGGAGATTATGTACTGCAAAAGCTTGCAGACATCCTAAAGCCGCATATTTCGACTAACACTATCATAGGCAGATGGGGCGGAGAAGAATTTATCATCATTTGCATTGGCCAGGATTCTTATAACACTATAAAAAAAATCTCAGAAAACATTCGAATAAATATTCAGAATACTGCAATGGACTATGAAGATTACCATTTCAATATTACAGTATCTATCGGAATTGATGGTACTACTGTTGGTGATAGCTATATACATATTCTTGAAAATGCTGACGCCAACTTGTATAAAGCAAAAGAATCCGGAAAAAATAAAGTTATTTATTCTTGACACAAAAACGCCTGCGATATCATTTAGATATTGTTGGCGTTTTTATTATTCTCC
>CAMJFD010000235.1 GCA_946404845.1 uncultured Butyrivibrio sp.
TGAAAGCATTATAATAATCAATATTCCACTTAATATAAAAGATGGAACAGCAGCCTCATCAACAACAACCATAAATATAAGCCCAGCAAGTAATACAACAGTTGTTCCATACGCATATTTATATGCATCTGCTCTTATCTGAAGCTGCATCTCATCATAATGCTCAGTATTGTTAAGTTTCTTTTTCAACAAATAAATAACTCCAAACAATAATAAATAAGTAATTCCTATAATTATTTTTTCCATCATAACCATATGCCTCCTAAAATTGTCTCTCAATGAATAATAATTAATGTGTCCTTCCGTTTTACTTACAATCTCTAAGACACATTTGAATTTCAAAACAATGATCATTTGCTTTTGTGATTATAATATAACACTTCATATGAATAATGTCAAATATATTTGACATTATAATATTTATATTATTCATAATGCATTCATTAGTAGCAAAATAAACTTGCTCGTCATTCACAATATCAAAATAAGTATATACATAATAAATTTACACATATATATTTACAAAACAAATACACAGCAAATACACACAACAAAGCCCTGCAGACTTTTGAATAAACTAATCAAAAGCGTCTGCAGGGCTATTTTTCTATATCCTATATATTAGATTTTCTACACATGGCTTTATTTGGTGTAGTAAATGTAGAATTTGCTTCTAAGCCAGTATCCATAAGCATTTCACGCACTTTATCGTGTTAAATATCCAAACTTGTGTAGTTTATGTAGAATTTATGATTTGATATCTATATTTCCGAACTGAAGCTCACCTTTTTCGTCTATATAGCTGGATTTCAGGATGTTTTCGAATTTACTGGAGAAATTATCTGAATTGCCTTTTACACCGACACTGCCGTCTTCATCCTCTGACGCAAGAGCCTGAAGTGCATCCACGATTTCTTCCATAGAACTGCCAGCCTTCTCTGCTATCTCAGGATGCTCAAAGTGTCTTACGGATGCACCCATATCACTATAGATTCTGGAATTCTGATTTTCTGTTTTTTGGTTATTAATAGTAGACTCATAAGTATCTACTATCTTATTAACAGACATAGTTTCAGAATTATTTGCAGCCGCATCAGGCTTAATATTATTGAACATAGAACCTGCTATTTCAAATGCAAGTCCATTGTTATTAACTGACGAAATACCCATATAATCTCCATTCCCAAATAAAAGGTTTTAATTTTGCTTTTAACACTGCATTTGCCAGATGCAGATTTTGGTAATATCAAAAAATGAATTTTTCTTTCATATTTATATTGTACCTTATTTATTCCATTTTGTTTCGAAAAGGATTATGAAAAATAGATTAATGTATAATTTATAAATTATTCGGACTGTTTTTTATTTAACAGGCTACTATCTGAATTATTCCCAAATATCCAAATAGTAAAAAAATCCCAGTCAGGAACAACACCTGACTGGGCCATAAAATCTTATATTATTCTATAATCACTGAAATTACAGAAGTGCCTTCTTAAGAGCTTCTGCCTTGTCTGTCTGCTCCCATGGAAGCTGTACATCTGTACGTCCAAAGTGACCATAAGCAGCTGTAGCCTTATAGATAGGTCTTCTAAGGTCAAGCATCTTGATGATTCCAGCTGGACGAAGATCAAAGATATCACGAACAGCTTCTACAAGCTTCTCGTTAGAAACCTTACCTGTACCAAATGTATCAACAAGTACTGATGTAGGCTGTGCAACACCGATAGCATATGACAGCTGGATTTCGCACTTATCAGCAAGTCCTGCTGCAACAATATTCTTAGCAACATATCTTGCTGCATAAGCTGCAGAACGGTCAACTTTAGTACAATCCTTACCTGAGAAAGCTCCGCCGCCGTGACGAGCTGCTCCGCCATAAGTATCAACAATAATCTTACGACCTGTAAGACCAGCATCACCCTGAGGTCCACCGATAACAAAACGTCCTGTTGGATTGATGAAGATCTTTGTATTAGCATCAACCATAGCAGAATCTACAACTGGGTCGATTACATACTTCTTGATATCCTCATGAATCTGCTCCTGAGTTACCTTGTCATCATGCTGTGTTGAAATAACGATAGCTTCAAGTCTGATTGGCTTGCCGTTCTCATCATATTCAACTGAAACCTGGCTCTTACCATCTGCACGAAGATAAGCAAGTGTTCCGTTCTTACGAACTTCTGTAAGCTTTCTTGTAAGCTTGTGTGCAAGACTGATAGCGTATGGCATATACTCTTCTGTCTCGTTTGTAGCATAACCGAACATCATACCCTGATCTCCAGCACCGATTGCTTCGATCTGAGCATCTGTCATGTTGCTCTCTCTGGCTTCAAGAGCCTTATCAACACCCTGTGCAATATCAGGTGACTGCTGATCAAGAGCTACGAAAACTGCACATGTATTTCCATCAAAACCTTTTTCTGAACTATCATAACCAATTTCAAGAACTGTATCACGAGCGATTCTCTGATAATCTACATGAGCCTTAGTTGTAATCTCACCTGTGATAAGGAGGAAACCTGTACATGCTGCTGTCTCACAAGCAACACGGCTCATTGGATCCTGTGCCATACAAGCATCAAGGATAGCATCTGAAACGGCATCACAGATTTTATCAGGATGTCCTTCTGTTACTGATTCTGATGTAAAAATAAACTTATCCATTAAAGTTCCTTTCTGTGCGTATTGTCGCACCGGCACTCATTGGTGCCCTACAATTATAATTATTGAGATGTAAAGTCGCTGTTTTTCTATCTAATTGGATTTATTCGTCAGCCAAAAGGCTTTAACTATTTTATTAAATAAAAAAATCCACTTGGAAAAACAAGCGGACTCGATAACTGATAATCAAATCCTCTTATTGATCGTGTTGATAAACTCGTATAACTCGCTCAGGTTGGCACCTTCCTCTGACGGGGTTGCCGTGGCTTCATAGGTCCTATGTACCTCCACCACTCTGAATAAGAGAGATGACTCAATATGGAATTTTCATATCACACACAGACTCTGTCTGTGCTCATCAATATTACTATATAACCACACATTTAGCAATAGTAATTTTCATTTTAATCCAGATAAAAGCGATAAAAGAGCTGATATTTATAATGAATACAGATTAGATTATTTCAAGCTTCTCAAACTGAATTGATAAATACGCGAGATCAAAATAGCCTTTATCACATAACACATCCAATCGGTATCCGCTTTTATCATTCCATATCTCATGATATAGATATATACAATCAGATGTAACTAATCCATCATCATCTATATATGTTTCTATATCTCCAAGTTCATTAGTTATGATTTTGCTATTACCAGTAAATAAAATTTAGTTATAAATGTGAGTTGACGGGGATGTCTTATCTAAATGACATTGGAACGGTTCTCAGTGACTCCTTATTAAGAGATCAATTTAACTGAACTCTTATTCTTCATCCTCTGTATACGTTGATTCCTTCCCTGTCCAATATTCATATAAAGGATCATCCGCTTTTATCTCAGGCACAAAATCCGGAGTGTCTATTTTCTCACCTCTTGTGTCCACAGCCCTACAAATATTTGGATATTTCCCCATCAAACTACCATTATCATCAAACCAAACAAGGTAGTCATTACTTTCACAGTCTTTTAATGATAAAATGAATTCTTCAGGCATTTCTGTTCCATTTACTTTTACTGTTCCCAATATCTCTTTCACTTCTTTTTCTTTCAACGGCTTATTCATCATTGAATACTGTACATAATCTCTTCCGTTATAACTAAAGAGGACATCGTTATCCTTATCAGCATCCTCATTCTGTGCTCCACCAAACTCAATCACTTCATGATTTTCCTGAACTTTTGGATAATATGTTTTCCCACAACCGCACATTATTATAGTGTTAAAAGCAATAACCGCGCATACTCCAAATAATCTTTTTCTGTTCATACCTTCCTGCCTCCAACTTATAAAACTATTTTTATCAATAGTAATATTATCATAAATAGCGCATGGTAATTGTAAAATTCAAGATTATTTACAAGTACCATGCTATAGTTCT
>CAMJFD010000236.1 GCA_946404845.1 uncultured Butyrivibrio sp.
AATGCTTAACATGCAAGCATGTACGCATTTATGACTTTTGACACCTATATCATTAAATATTTACTTACGCAAGAATTTCAGCTACACAAGCCTTGATCTTCTCATCCTTGGCATTAGCTTCAAAATACTCTTTGAAGTGCTCACCTGATAATGCACCCTTTACAAGATCCTGATCAAGTCTCTTAAGAATATCACACAGATCTGTATTGTAAGTAACTGTCTTTACTTCATCAAGTATCTTCTTATTTCTCTGCTCTGGAACAGCTCTTTCTCTTGGATAACCCTGACCGCTTGGCTCGCAGAAAAGCTTCTCAAAGATATATTCAAGATTAAGATCTCCGCCCCATCCAAATCCTTTTGCAAAAGGAATAGAAATAGCATTACCATCATTAATCTGAGCAAATGTATATGCATCAAGCGCATCCTCTACATGACCGCAAATAACACCTGGGAAACTATTAAGGGCAAGCATAGCTCCTTCGCCTGTTCCACAACCTGTAATTACGTAATCTACTGCACCTGAATTTAATAATACAGCAGCAAGAATACCATTCTGTACGTATGTAAGCTGAGCTTCATCCTCTGCTGAATACATTCCATAGTTGAATACTTCAAAGCCATATGTGTCTGCTACTTTTTTAAGTGAATTATATATCATAGAATTCTTAGCTGCCTGGCTATTCTCATTAATTAAAGCAATTTTCATTTTTTGTTTTTTCTCCTTTCCCCGCCACTATTATTTTAGTGGTCACCTCATTAATATCTTTTACAAAAAATATTTTATATAAAACGCCGCATTTTATCTATATTTCAACTCCTTTTGTGTTAGTTTTGCAAGATTTTAGATAAAAAGGTCATTTTCCAATCATAACAACTAATAGATTTTGTCTTTATAAAATTTACAAAAAATTATTATTATTTACATAATTAATAATCGTTTTATAGTTTATAATTATATTAGAAATATTATGGTAAGAGGCTCATAATGAAATCTGATGTATCTTTTCTAAGAGAAAATGAAGTTCAAATCAATAAGTCCATGTCATATCTGGTCTGGTTATCATGTCTTGCAGGACCGGCTATTTCGTGTGGAGTAATCTTTGGAATATTCCATGATATTTCTGTATATGCAGGAATCATAATGTTCATATTACAGGTAACGCTTGCCGTTATTCAAACCTGCCTTATCACCTACATTCCCTATAGCAAAATGATTAAGCATATCACTTTTTGGGGCATTGAAATTATATTTATTTTTCTATCATATGCTCATGTAAATATTTTATTATGCTATTTTCTGATTCCTATACTTACACTTTTTTATTGTAACAGAAAGCTATATCTGTCCTATACCCTTATCAGTTATCTAGTGGCAATATTATGTGCCTTTCTGATAGCGCCATCATGGGAAAGCGTACTTGTCAATACCACAAGCACCCAATGGTTTCTGGATACTATAGCTGGTTATACCATAGAATTCCTCGTACTTCTCACCGCAGGATATATGATTAACTCTATTTCCCTTGAACAGATAGATATTATTTATGGTGACACAGTAAGGATAGCATCAACTGACAAAGACAGATATACAGATGCTCTCACAGGACTTTGGAATAAAGCATATCTTAGAAAATCATTTGAAAAATATGTAACTATACAGAAACACGTATCAGCCCTTATCATTCTAGATCTTGATGATTTCAAACAGGTAAATGAAAATTACGGACATAATGAAGGTGACAGAGCTCTACAGTACATGGCAAATACAATAGAAGAAACATTCCGATCCTCTGATCAGACAGTTCTATGCCGATATGGTGGTGACGAATTTGTAATATTGCTCCCATATACAGATAGTGAAGACGCTGTTATTAAATGCATGCAGCGATTGCAACGAAATCTGAAAAAAGGCGATGACACTCATGATTATCTAAAGACAATAACATTCTCTTCAGGAATTGCATTTGGAATCAGAAACGGTTTTACTCTTCAGGATGTCTTTGACCATGCTGACTCAGCACTATATTACATCAAAAATAATGGAAAAAATGGTTTTCATATATTCCAGGATGATGACGAACTAATACACCGAAACAAGTGATCAAATAGGAATTAAGCTGATGGAAATAACTTCATACAACAAATTTATAATAGCAAACAGAATCAAAGTTAATAGCAAACTTACAATCGCAATGTGGATTTGGACACTGACAGGACCTGCCCTTGCGCTTGGTCAGTATGCTCATATATTTGACCGCTTTTCATACATGTTCTGCCTTAACGTCTCAATAATGGTTGGTACTTTTGCCCTTGTTTCTACACTAATTATTTATATGAATCCCAATTCCACTCTTCCTCAATATGTACTGACCATAGGTCTTACAATAACGCTTTTTTACATGGATTATAATCAGGTTAATATAAGCCTGACATATATATTGGTTCCAATTCTTTCTATACTTTATTTCCAAAGAAAGGTATTCTTAATAGCCTCAGTTATCACTTACCTTAGCTTTCTAATCTGCGCCTTTATAGAAAAAGACATAGCTGCACTTAACAGAATTGATGTAAATTCAACTACATGCTTTATAGCAAAAGTAATTGCAATGACAATTGAATACCTAATCATGATTGCATGCGCAAATTTTCTAGACAGATCATTTATCAGCAGATTAACTAAGATATATGATAATTCAATAACTATTGCATCGAATCAAAAAGAAGCCTATACCGATTCTCTTACAGGTCTGTGGAAGAGAGATTATCTGATTGAAGCATTTAATAACTATGCAAGTAGCACTGACAAAAAACTTGCTCTATTTGTTATGGATCTTGATAATTTCAAACAGGTAAATGATACCTATGGACATTCAGAAGGAGATCTTGCTCTTACAACATTTACAAGAGTTCTACTTGCAACATTCAGAGCTTCAGACCAGACTGTCATATGCAGATTTGGCGGAGACGAATTTGTCGTACTGCTCCCGTTTAATGAGGAAGACAATCCAATTCCATATATATTGAACAGATTAGATAAAAACATGCATGAAATTCTTAATAGCAATAATCACTTTAAGGATATAACCACATCTGTCGGAGTCTCAATTTATCCAGATGACGGTTCAAGCTATGATGAGATATTTAATAATGCTGACTCTACTTTGATGTTTATAAAACATACTGTGAAAGGTCAGGTCAAATTCTATAAAAAACAAAGAGGCTCATAACTATGAACCTCTTTCATTATGTGCACTATATATTCTTTTAATTTACAGCTGGTAGAAACCAACCTTTTTGTATACCTTACGAAGTGTCTTATTAGCTACATAAGAAGCTCTTTCAGCACCTTCTCTATATACATTTTCAAGATAAGCCTTATCCTTGATAAGACGCTCTGCCTCTTCTCTTATAGGACGAAGTGTATCAATAACAGCTTCTCCAACTGCAGGCTTGAATACGCCATATCCCTTACCTTCAAACTCTTTCTCAATTTCTTCAAAAGTCTTGCCTGTAAGTGTTGAATAGATATTCATAAGGTTCGCTACGCCAGGCTTATTCTCCTTGTCATAACGAACTGGATTCTCTGTATCAGAATCTGTAATAGCTCTCTTGAACTTACGAGCGATTGTATCAGGGTCATCCATAAGGAATACACATCCTTCTGGTATAGATTTAGACATCTTGTCACCAGGAGTTGTAAGACCATAAATACGAGCACCTGTCTCAGCGATAAGTGGTTCAGGAATCTTAAATACATCGCCATAAATACTATTAAATCTCTTTGCAATATCTCTGCAGATTTCTACATGCTGTTTCTGATCTTCTCCAACTGGTACATAATCTGGCTGGTATAACAAAATATCTGCTGCCATAAGTACCGGATATGTAAACAGACCTGCATTTATATTATCTTTATGCTTCTCTGACTTATCCTTGAACTGAGTCATTCTGGAAAGTTCACCAAACATTGTATAACAG
>CAMJFD010000237.1 GCA_946404845.1 uncultured Butyrivibrio sp.
TAATTGCTGCAGTATTAGTATATTCATCGGTAGGTTCGACTGTTGTAATAAACGGTGTTAATGGTAAATATTCTTATTCACTTCATGATTACGATAATGGTAATGATTACGATTCCTCTTATTTATTCAATAATATTCTGGGAAATAATCTAAGTAATGTAATTAAACTTGTGGCAATTAGAAGCCAGCTGGAAACAAGTGGAGCATATGATGCGGATAAGGAAGTTGATGTAACTGCATATAATAACAGAGGATCATTTCTTCCTGGCGATTATATAACTGCAAGTTATAAGGTCTCAGATCTTATTAAGTGGGCTCAGTCAGGTTTTAATTATGAGCAGAAGTATTTTTCTACTGAGGAGACTCATTCATTTTTAAATAATACTACTACATACACTCATTTAATGGTCAATTCATTAAATGGGGGTATGAATAGTTATCTTAATTCTCAGATATCAAATAATAAGATAACAAGCCAGGTTACTACAAATGTGGAAAGTGATGGTGCCAGTACCAAGACCATCATGATCAATGACTATCTGACTGTAGATGGCAAGAAGATAGAAGAACTTGTATCTAACTGGAGTGAATATGATGAACTCTGTAACAATGTCGTAGATGCAGCTAATGAACTGCTATCTAGTTATGAAGAGTATCAGACACTTTTATCTTATTATAGTTATCAGAACAGCAATATCAGATACTATATAACACGTAATATTGATGGCTCAACAGAGGTATTTACAAATGTAGATGAACTGAGTAATGGAACGGTTGGATATGATATCCCCGGAATGTTCAAGGAATATGGTAAATATGTGATATATACTCCATCTACGCTTGATTATACTACCAATTCCATGTTGAGTGAGGATGTATTTAGGGGAATTAAGTATAATTATGGTTATGCCTTTCCTGATAATTCTAAATTCTTTATAGCTGTTGATACTTCATACCCCATAGAGGATGATTTTACTGAAGGTAAGGCGGGATTTTCACAATACATGCCATATTCTAAATACCTGTATTTTATTGCTGTAGTATGCTTTTTGATTTATGCAGCAATAATGATTTATATTATAAGATTTGAAGGCCACATAATACAAAAAAAAGGTAGTGGCGGATTTGAAGTTATTGTTAATTCTGTAGATAAAGATGAACAGAACAAAAAAGTCTTTTATATGCAGGGACTTGATAAAATATATCTTGAAGCTTTTATAATTGGATGCTTCGGATTTATGATATCTCCGGATATTATATATAGAATTTTGTACCATAGATTATGGACAGATATTCTTGAATCATCCTATTATCCGCTTGTATTTGCAATACTCTTCTTTATTTGGGATATGGGATTTATAAATCTTATTTATGGACTTGTGAGACGTTTCAAAGCTAAGATACTGTTCAAGAATATATATATTGGTGAGTTCAGAAAGAATTTTAAGAACTATTCCAGCTATTTTACTGGTGACAGCAAGATATTTGTCAGAACATGGATCATATATCTGTCATCTATAATGATCAATGTTGTATTTGTCAAATACGGAGGTATGCTGGGCGCTGTACTTGTAATTATACTTGATATGTTTGTGGGCGTTCATATATACAGAACCAAGTTATCAGTTAGAGAAATTATCCACGTACTTGAAGACATAGAGGGTGGTAATACAGATTCTAAGGTAGATACCAGTAAGCTTACAGGAGATAATGTTATTCTGGCAGAAGCAGTTAATTCACTGGGTGAAGGTATTGAAAAGGCTGTTAATACAAGTATTAAGGATGAGAAACTTAAGACAGACCTTATTACTAATGTTTCTCACGATATTAAAACGCCACTTACATCAATTATTAACTATGTAAATCTAATTAAGCATGAACCAATAGATAATCCTAAAATTAAGGAATATATAGATATAATTGATTCAAAGTCCCAGAGACTCAAACAGCTGACAGATGATCTTCTTGAAACATCCAAGATACAGTCTGGTACGATGAGAGTAGATCTTGAAAGACTTGATTATGTAGAATTCATAAGTCAGATAATTGGTGAATATTGTGAAGAGTTTGATAAAACAGGCTTAAAACCTTTATTTAAATGTGATGTTGATTCTGCGATTATCATGGCAGATAACAGGCTATTATGGCGTGTGATGGAAAGTCTGATGGATAATGTTACCAAATATGCGATGCCTAATACTCGTGTATATATGGAACTAATAGTTACAGAAGAAGAGTCTGGACGAAGACGTGCAGTATTTTCGATTAAGAATATTTCTGCAACAGAACTTAATTTTGATGCTGATGAAATTACTGAGAGATTTATGAGAGGTGATTTGTCACGTAATAGTGAAGGTAACGGACTTGGCCTTGCTATTGCCAAAGGGCTTACACTTTCACAGGGCGGAAGATTTGACATTATCTTAGATGGTGATTTGTTCAAAGCTGTTATTGATTTTGAAATAGTTGAATAAAATAAAGTCTAACAAAAAAACTCCTTAAGTTATTAACTTTTAACTTAAGGAGTTTTTTCTATAAAACATATTTATTATTTATTAGTCAAAAAGTTCTTCAGCAGAAGCTTCTCTTGTGTTATATTTAGCCACTATCTTGTGAATCTTATCTGTAGGAGTAATAACATTTGCGATAGAAGCATCGTGATTTAAAAAGTCGATGATAGTAGCAAGGAATTTGCCCATATCTGCGATGATGTAATAATCACGCTTCAATACTTCTGGCTGCTGGTATATAAGATTTGTAGAAATAACTGCATCAAAGTATCCGGCTTCATATGCTGCATCAAATTTGTCCATACCATCTGTGAAAAGACCAAATGTAGTACAGATAAATACACGCTTAGCCTTCATGGCTTTGAGCTGCTTGGCTGTATCAATCATACTTGAACCAGATGAAATCATATCATCGATAATAATGGCATCTTTACCTTCAAGACTTGAACCAAGGAATTTATGTTCAACTATAGGATTTGTTCCATTTACAACATGAGCATAGTCACGTCTCTTATAGAACATACCTGTATCTGCGCCAAGAACGTTAGCAAAATATACTGCGCGGTCAAGAGCGCCCTCATCAGGAGAAATAACAACAAGGTGATCTTTATCAACAATAAGATCGTCGATGTGTGAAATAAGTGCTTTCATAAACTGATATGAAGCCATGAAATTATCAAAACCGCCAAGTGGAGCAGCGTTTGATATTCTAGGATCGTGTGCATCAAATGTAATGAAGTTAGAGATGCCCATGTCCTGTAATTCTTTGAACATTGTAGCTGCATCAAGAGATTCAAGACCATTTCTCTTGTGCTGTCTGCCTTCATATAGGAAAGGCATGATAACGTTAATACGGTTTGCTTTACCGTTAATAGCCTGGATTACTCTTTTTAAATCCTGGTAATGATTGTCTGGAGACATGTAATTAGTGTATCCAAACATTTTGTAAGTAAGACTATGGTTACAAACATCTGTAATAATATAGATATCTTTACCACGTACAGATTCTGTGATTTCTGCTTTTGCTTCGCCACTACCAAACCTTGGACAATGACATTTTACTCTGTAATCATCCTTGGCATACTCGTTAAATGCTGGATCCTGAGTTGGTCTCTGGTGCAGAGTATGACGGAAATCTACAAGATATTTGTTTACGCTTTCACCGAGCTCTTTGGCTGAATCCATTACGATCAGTTTAAGAGGGGCTACTGGCATAGATGCTTCTAATTTCTGAAAGTCAGGCATGAATTTTCTCCCATATGTGATTTGTTTAATTTTCCATATTTAGTTTTATCATTACAATACTGACACGTCAAGGAATTTAATGTATAATATCTATGTATGTCTAAAATAATAATAGTGGGTAACTATGTACTCCTGAGTTCAGAAGTTGAATAGATCATAAATCATCCGCAAGCCCTTGTGGCATG
>CAMJFD010000238.1 GCA_946404845.1 uncultured Butyrivibrio sp.
CTTTCATCCTCGGAGCTAAAGCTCCAAGGTTTTCAGCCGTGAGCAATTTTATAAAAACATTTTTTATGAAACAGAAGAATCAGCTTCCTTATCAGCATTCTCTTCACTCATGGCGCTATCTATAAGCTTCATAAGTTCTAGAGCACTTCTAAAATACTCTTTCTTGTTCTTCTCAGCCCAGATTACCTGTCCCTGCCATGTTGAATTCTGTCTATACTGAACCTGAACTACAAATGTTCCCTTGTCACCTCTTTTGTCTTGAATATTGTGTATACTCATCTTTGAGCCACCTCGTAATATATTTTGATATGTATTTACTACTTCTTTTTTCTTATTAAATGTGCGATATTTATTAGCTTTCTGAGGAAATTTCCACTTATCATACAGCTCATCCATCTGAGAAACCATATCTACACATCCATAGAACAGTGATGGTTTTTCATCGTACTGATTCCAAATTCTGCCATTATAATCATAATTATCAAAAGAATCAATACACACGCATATAAGATTTTTGGCAAATAACTTGTATTCTGTCATTGCGATTTTCCTTTTCTAAACTCGCTACAATATTAGTCTATCATAATTTATACAAAATAATAACCATTTTTTTGTTTTTTTAAGTATGTCTTAAGATTTAAGTCTCTTACTACTAATAGCTCCAGCGGTAGTAATTAGTGCCATCAGTAACACTATCATGTTCCAAAAAGCTTTATTTTCGTCGCCTGTAGCACCTCGTCTTGCTCCAAGTACGTTATTATCCGTTTCTTGATTATCGGTTTTTAGACTAGTTCCCTTCCTTGAAGCTCCCAAAACTGCAGAATTGTTACTTTTGTTAAGTTCTGTTGCAGCAGTATCTGAACTTGCTGTAGTAGAACTATCTGCTACTGAACTATCTGTTGTAGTAGCATCAGATGAACTGGTAGTACTATCTGAACTACTATTATCTGTAGTTGTTGTATCAGATGTATTATTACTGTCACTACTGTTATTTGAATCATTAGAACTCTCAGCTTTTTTGACTTTAAGAATTCCTGGTACAACTGTAATATCATAATTAGCAGCCTTAGTACCACTGTTCAAAGTATATGAAAAATAGTTATAACTCTTGCCTACTTCTGTCTGTTCACCAGTAAATTCATAGCTGGCACCTTCTCCATCTGCAAAGCCATCACCAGTTACTCTGACATCATGGCATTTAAGAGCCTTTCCATCATATGTCTTACTGTCACTCTCTGATCTAAGCTTGACCTCTCTCTTATTGATAGTAAGAGTTCCTGTATTAATCTCAAGTTCAAATTTAGAAGAAATGTCATTTCCGTTAGCATCCTTAATTACAGGTGTTCCTGATATAGTAACATCATAACTTCCTGCATCAGTGGCTGTTACAGAAACGTCAAATCCACTTACTTCAAAGTTTAAATCACTTATGTTAATATTCTGTGAAGCATCCAGTGGTGAATCCAGTATCATAGAATCAGAATTCATCTTTCTACCAGATAATGTATAACCACTTACTGTCTTAGGGGTTCCATCGTATAGATACTCTGCACTCGGGCAGGTAATGACAAGTACATATTTCTCCCCTACTTCCACTTCTACATATGTTCCTTCAGATGTATTATCTGATTCAGAACTATTATCAGTTTCCTCCGTACTTCCTGCATTTGCAGTATCCTGAGCATTGTCCTCTAAAGCGTCACTAGTGTCGCCATCTGTACTGTTATCTGCTTCCAAGTCTGTATCAGTATCATTCTGATTCAAATCATCTGCATCATCAGCATTCTGACTTAAATCACTCGAATCTCCTGTATCAGCGCTATCCTCATTTGAGGCGCCTAGTTCTGCACTGTCCTGACTTGAATTGCCTGTATCAGCACTATCCTCATCTGAGGCGTCTAGTTCTGCACTATCCTGACTTGAATTATCCGCGTTACCGTCACTGCTTTCAGCTATGACTGTTTCATCCTGGATCAGTGTCTCATCAGACTGATCTATTGCATCAGAACTTCCTAGCGAAGACGAATCGTCTGCATCACTTCCACTAATATCTATTATCTGATCTGTAGCATATACCTGCATATAGCTTGATAGCCCTCCAACAAGGGATATATTCATAGCAGCAGCTACAGCAAATAATCTAATTAATTTATTTTTCATCAAGTTGTCCTTTTACTATGACATTATATGAATTATTTTATGATAGTTTGTGTAGGTAGCTAAAATACAACATTTTTACTAATTGCAAAAAATGTATCTTCAGTTACATTTATAATTTAACAGATTTGTTATCATAAAAATAATCATATTAATCATTATTTTTGATTTTTATTATTCAAAATAAGGTCTTTTTTTGCTTATAGCAAGTCATAACCATTCTTTTTTCTATATTTGATAAAATAATTAAAAACAATCAAAATCTCAGTAAAATAAATCAATTTTTTCTGTTTTCTAATAATTTATTTCAAAATAGTTTCCATAAAAATAGGGGCATCAGTTATTATCCGATGCCCCTAAAATATAATCAAATATCTCTAATCAAGTATTTACAGCCATTGGTGGCAATTCTGCAAGGGAAACTACATTATACTTGATCTCAACTCTTGAACCAGCAAGCTCTTTCAACTTGGCTGCCAGTCTCTTATAAATGATTTCGCAATCTTCCTGACTGGTACCAACCAGTAATATAAGATACTGAGACTCACTATACTTGGTATAAGTATCGCCCTGTCTTAGTGTAACTGCTATTGCATCATTCAAAGCCTGTGATCTGAACTTCAGCTTTTCTGCATTCTGAATTGCCTTTCCTTCATAATCAACAAGAGTACACAGCATCATGAATACAGAATATCCGCTTCTCTCCATGTTCCTGCTCAGAACATGATATGCATCAATGAATCCAGGATACGAACAGTTATATGCTCTGTCCTTATTCTGTATAGAATCTTTTTCTACAATATCGCTCTGAATATCAGAAATCTTGCCAGGTTCAAAAATAATCTTGGCACTCATTCTGTCATAGCACTCGAGCATCTTATCTGATGGTGGAATACCCATCTCTTCAGAATAAAATCTGACTGTCTTGTCATATAGAGCATTGGCATTCTTGAAATCACCCATACATAAAAGGGCATCAATCTGCTCAGCCTGCCAGTCTCTGTCTGGATATATATCAGCAGCAATAGAATATACACGATACATTTCTTCGTAATCTTTAATATTCTTGGCATACTGTCCGCACCAGACAACAGCTTTTTCAAACATCTCCTCAATACGAGTGTTCTCTGTTATTACCCATATCTCAGTATTAAGATCTGGTAACAATGCTCCATTATATAACTTCAAAGCTTTGCTGTAATATTCATATTTTTTGGTCAGATCAACTTCTGCGTCTGCAAGCTTGCACAATGACTTGAATTCAAGGGCATCGACATCTACTGATATAGCTGGATCAGTAATAAATACTCCGCCTCTCTTCTGTATATAATCATTGTCTGGAAGCCCAGCTCTGATCATCTGTCTGCGCATCTGGTATATAAGGTTATTAAAGCTATTGTTAATATTAGCCTGTGAATCCACATCATACAGAGATTTGATAAGATTCTCTTTGGAAATGCCCTCTTCTCCGCAGAGCCATACTATCTGTAATAACTGTATGAATTTGGCTGTAGTATTACGGCCCAGAACAATTTCCTTGCCTTCATACCGCACAACGAATTTTCCAAGCATACTAACTTCTATTACATTTTTTCGTTTATCCATACTCTACACTACCCAACCATCACAAAACAAAAATCATATTTACCACATTATTTTACAAAATAATCGGGTTGTTATGAACTACCCAAAAGGGTAGGTTTGCAAAAAAGTTTCACTCGGTTTTATTAATATTTTCGTAATATTATAA
>CAMJFD010000239.1 GCA_946404845.1 uncultured Butyrivibrio sp.
AAAGACATAAACTCCCGAGCTAGCTCGGGGATTTATGTCTTTTTGTTGTAGGTGCGGAGCACCGTAGTGAATATTGACATTTTGTACATATCAAGGCGTCCTGCTCAGACATACTTCCCGGCATGCTAGAAGCTCCGCCTGCGGCATTAAGAACAACACGAAAAGTCTTAATTTCAGTCGCTGGCGGTATGTGGCCTAATCCTTAGCACGGGGCCGAGTTTGACACTAAGGTATATGTATTCAGGGGAATACCCAGTGCCCGGAATGTTCTGAGGCGTAAAGCGAGTAGATGACTGTTTCATCGCATGGAGAGGTGTGGGAAGTTTTGGAAACTTATTTATATCTTTATATGGCAGATGATGTACTTACTGTTGCAGAGCTTATTAAATAAAAATAAATTAATCGATAAAACGAACAATTTATAATTTATTACTATATAATAAAATAAGATAATAGTGGGGCATCTTTGATAATACAAATTTATAGAGGTCTTTTCATGAATCTTGAATATATAACTTTTCGTAATGTGGTAAGAGAATACAAGATGGGCGAAGTTACTATTAGAGCTGTGGACGAAATCTCTTTTGAGATAAAAGAGGGAGAGTTTGCTATTATAGTAGGTCCTTCTGGTGCGGGTAAGACAACAGTTCTCAATATGCTCGGCGGAATGGATATATGTAATAGCGGTGAAATATTTGTTGATGATACTAAGGTTTCTGGAATGACTAATCTGCAGCTGACTAAATACAGGCGATATGATATAGGATTCGTATTCCAGTTCTATAATCTTGTTCAGAACCTTACAGCACTTGAAAATGTTGAACTGGCAGCTCAGATATGTAAGGAACCGCTTGAACCTATAGATGTACTAAGACATGTGGGTCTTGAGAACAGAGCCAATAACTTCCCGGCCCAGCTATCAGGCGGTGAACAGCAGAGAGTATCCATAGCAAGAGCTCTTGCCAAAAATCCAAAGTTATTATTATGCGATGAACCAACTGGCGCACTTGACTATGTAACAGGCAAACAGATACTGGGACTACTCCAGGATACCTGCAGGCAGCATAGAATGACAGTTGTAGTAATAACACATAATACAGCCATTTGTCCAATGGCTGATCATGTAATTCATATCAAAAACGGTAAAGTTGACAAAGAAGAGTTTAATGAACATCCAACTCCAGTAGAGGAAATTGAATGGTGAAAAAGGCGCTTATTACTGACTTTTTTAGAGAAGTTCATAAGAGTAGGCGTAAGTTTTTGTCTTTATTTGCTCTATCAGCTCTGGCTGTTGCTTTCCTTGCAGGCTTGCGTTGCACTCAGCCTGACATGTGGCATAGCGCTGACGTCTACTACAAGAATTATAATTTCATGGACTTATATATAGTATCTACCCTCGGTCTTACTGATGAAGACGTTGATGCATTTGCAGAAGCGGAAGGAGTTAGTGAAGCGGAGGGCTCAAAGTCTGTCGATGCTCTGACAGGCGGTCTTACAGTTGCAGTCCTGTCTATGCCTGATAATATCAATGAACTAAGGCTTAAGGATGGCAGACTTCCTGAAGCCAAAAATGAATGTGTAACAGAAGCAGCTCTTTTAGAACAGCTGGAACTAAATATCGGAGATACTATAACTCTTGATCTTGATGGACAGGAAGATATTCTTGATAATTTTGAATATAAGATAGTAGGAATTTGTGACAATCCGTTATATGTTTCGCTTATAAGAGGATCTTCTTCTATAGGAAGCGGAACTATTTCTGCATGGATCGATATCCCTAAGGATAACTTCATAAATGATGTCTATTCCGCAATATATCTGACTCTTGATAATACCGATGATCTACATGCCTATGAAGAACCATATGATGATTATATGAGTGAGATGGTGGAACAGATAGAGCCTCTTGCGGACGAGCGCCTTAAGATAAGACACGATAAGGTTATAACTGAAGGCCAGCAGGAAATCGATGATGGCTGGGAAGAATATTATGAGGAAAAAGAAAAGGCTGATAAAGAGCTATCTGATGCAGAAAAAGAATTATCTGATGCAGCTAAAGAGATTCAGGACGGCGTGCAGGAATTAAATGATGCATATGATGAGCTTACAGAAAATGAAGCTAAGCTTGCTGATGCCAAGGAACAGATAGATGAAGCAGATAAAAAGCTCTCTGATGGCAAAAAAGATCTTGATAAACTAAAAGAGTTAATAGATGGTATTTCATCAGCTGCAAGCTCAGGAGATACAAGTACAAGCGCTGCTGGCACAGAAGATTTGTCTCAATATGAGGATGCCCTTAATTCAATAGGCGTAACTGTTTCTGAACTTGAAAATCTAAATGAATCTAATTATATGTCTGTTATGGGCAAAATAAGAAAAGCCTATTTTGAAGGAATTGCCGAATATCAAAGCGGCATGGCACAACTTCAGGATGCTAGAAAGAAGTATATGAGCGGTGTTATCCAGATAAACGAAGGCTGGGAAGAATTTGAAAAGGGCTTAACTGAACTGGAAGAAGGCAATAAAGAATATCAGGACGGACTCTCTGAATATAATGATGCTAAAAAGGAAGCTGATGAAGAGTTTGCTGATGCTTATAATGAGCTGACTGATGCACAAAAGAAACTTGATGATCTTGGAGACGGCGATATATATGTTCTGGACAGAAATTCAAACATTGGTTATGTTGGATTTGGACAGGACTCTGAGAGAATGGGTAATTTATCTCAGGTATTTCCGGTTATATTTTTCCTCGTTGCAGCTCTTTCATGTCTTACAACTGTAACAAGAATGATAGAAGAGAACCGTACAGAAATAGGTACACTTAAGGCACTTGGATATGGAAAACTTCCTATATCTATTAAATATATTGGATATGCTGCATCTGCTTCTTTTCTTGGCGGAGTATTTGGAGCGATAGTTGGATGTACTGGAATCCCGTTCTTTATATATTTTGCGTGGATGATAATGTATTTTTTTCCACCTATTCAGTATATGCTGCAGCTAAATATAATTGTTCCGGCTATTATGACAGCTGTTCTTGCACTTACGATTACTGCGACTATAGCATGTATGTCAACGCTTGTTGATACCCCTGCAAGCCTTATGAGACCTCGTGCGCCTAAGCCGGGTAAGAGAATTTTCCTTGAGCATATTACATTTATATGGAAGAGAATGCGCTTTACACATAAGGTTGCTGCCAGAAACCTTTTTAGATTCAAACAGAGGTTCTGGATGACAGTTATTGGTATTGGAGGTTGTGCAGGGCTTTTGGTAACGGGTATTGGACTTCATGACAGTATTTTTGACATACTAAATCTTCAATTTGATGAGATAACTGTCTACGATGCCAGTATTACAGTGGATTCGGATATAAGTGAATCAGATATGCATGCAATTACGGATGAGCTTGATACTAACAGTAATGTTGAAGACTATTATAGTTTGTATCAGGGATCTGTAGATGCGTATTCTGGTAAATCTGTTGTTGAAGGGGTAAGTATTGTCCCTGTTGATGAAAAAGACATAGATAAATTCAGCGATTATTATGATTTGCGTCACAGGTTAAATGATGACGTAGTTACTTTAAGAGATGACGGCGTTATTATAAATGAGAAACTTGCAGATCTTCTTGATATTGAAGCGGGTGATAATATGGATATTATGCTCGACGATGACAGAAGATTTACAGTTAAAGTCGTAGATACCACGGAGAACTACGTTTATCATTACATTTATCTGACTGAAAATTATTATGAGAGCATAACAGGGGATGAACCATCTGATAATCTTATTTTGGTTAAGACTACAGAAAATGCTGATATTGATGCATTATCAGCTGCAATAATAGC
>CAMJFD010000240.1 GCA_946404845.1 uncultured Butyrivibrio sp.
AGTTCTGTAATATACAAGAATTCTTGTTGCAAAAGAGCCTTTCTTCGTGATACCTTTTTATGTATAGGGTCAATGAGTGATCCTAATAAGTCATATCATTTGGAATTTGTCTGTACTACGCTAAATCAGGCTGAAGAACTTAAAGCTATAATAGATAGCTTTGAGATAGAGACCAAGATAATACAGCGCAAGAAATACCATGTTGTATATCTTAAAGAGGGATCTGGTATAGTTGATCTTCTTAATATCATGGAGGCACCTTTATCCATGATGGAGATGGAGAATCTGAGAATTGTCAAAGATGTTAGAAACTCTGTAAACAGAAGGGTTAACTGCGAAGCTGCGAATATTACCAAAACGGTAAATGCTGCGACCAAACAGTTAGAGGATATTACCTATATACGAGATAATTATGGTCTTGATAAGCTTCAGGACAGTTTGAGACAAACAGCTGAGGTTAGACTTGAATACCCTGAGGCTACTCTTATGGAACTAGGTAAATATCTTGATCCACCGATTGGAAAATCCGGGGTGAATCACAGACTAAGGAAGCTTAGTGAAATTGCTGAGAAAATCAGAACGTAAGAAGGAAAAGAGGAAAATTATGATTACAAAATCTATCGAAATCAAGCTACCACACGGCTTAGAAGCACGTCCAGTAGCAGAACTTGTACAGCTTGCTAGTAAGTACGACAGCACTGTACACATTGAAGCTCAGTCAAAAAAAGTAAATGCAAAGAGCATCATGGGAATGATGACACTTAACCTTAACAGTGGTGAAGCTGTAACTGTTATTGCTGAAGGCAGTGATGAAGAAGCAGTAGTTGCAGATATGGAAAACTACTTACAGGGTGAAAAAGCTGTAAAGGCTTGATGTATTTTCGTATAAATTATAAAATATAAGTGGTCCGGTGTGTACCGGGCCATTTTTTACATTGTCAAAAAATTATTATAGGAGCCTTTTTATGCAAAATAAGAAAAAGATGCTTTTTATTTACAATCCAAGAGCCGGACAAGAGAGGATAAGAAGTAATCTGCTGGATATCATAGACATTTTTGTAAAGGGTGGCTATGAAGTTACTGCATATCCAACGCAGGGTTCTGGTGATGCAATTAGGGCAGTTATAGAAAGAGAAGATATCTACGACATCATAACTTGTAGCGGCGGTGATGGGACTCTCGATGAAGTAGTAGAAGGAATGGTAAAGTCTGAGAAAAAGATACCAATAGGATATGTACCAGCTGGTTCTACTAATGATTTTGCATCCAGTCTTGGGATATCATCCATAATGAAAAACGCTGCAAAGACCATTATAGATGGCAAAGAATATAAATGTGATATAGGTATGCTTAATGATGACAGCTTTGTTTATACGGCAGCATTTGGCCTTTTTACAAACGTATCTTATCAGACCAAGCAGGAATTAAAAAATGTTCTTGGTCACATGGCGTATATTCTTGAAGGAGCCAAGGAACTATCTAAGATAAGGTCTTATCATATAAGGGCAGAGTATGAAGAGGGAGTCATAGAGGATGACTTTATATTTGGAATGGTGACCAATTCATATTCAGTTGGCGGATTTAAGGAGATTACGGGCAAAAATGTAACGCTCGATGATGGAGTATTTGAAGTGACTTTGGTCAAGCTCCCTGACAATATGTTAGAACTCAGTAATCTGATTGCTGCTATAGTGAACAGAGATATTGATACAGATTATATGTACTGCTTCAAAACAGCTCATATGGATATTCATTCAGATGAAGAAATATCCTGGACAAGAGATGGAGAATATGGCGGAAGTTACAAGGACGTTGTAATTGATAATGTTAAACAGGGCCTGACTATCATGGTGCCTGATAAAGACAAATAACATATTCAGGATAATTTAGATAATAAATAAAAACACTACGTAATCATTACTGACTACGTAGTGTTTTATTTTGCTTAAAATTATATAGATGAAATCAATTACTTGATAGCACCGTCTACCATACCCTGTACAATCTGCTTCTGACCAATCAGGAATACGATAATCATAGGAATGATTGCAAGGAGTGCAGCTGCAAGGATGAGGTTCCACTGTTTTACATATGAACCAACGAAAGCCTGAACTGCAACTGGAAGTGTCTTAACCTTACCATTCTGACCAAGCATAAGTGATGGAAGAAGGTAATCGTTCCAGATCCACATACCATTAAGGATAGTAACTGTTGTGATAACTGGTTTAAGGAGAGGGAAGATAATTCTAAAGAAGATTCCCTCTGGAGCACAACCATCAATACCGGCAGCTTCTTCAAGTTCATAAGGGATACCCTTGATGAAACCTGTAAGAATGAATACTGTCATAGCTCCACCAAATCCGCAGTAAGCAAATACCAGACCTGGAATTGACTGAAGCATTGAAATACCAACAAACTTACCTACATCTCTAAATGTAGAGATAAGAGGAAGCATAACTACCTGGAAAGGAATGATCATAGAAGCAATGAATATGAAGTAGATTGCTCTTGACCATGCTGTATGATTTCTACAGATAACCCAAGCTGCCATTCCACCGAATACTGCAAGGAGTACCAATGACAGAACAGTTATAATAGCTGATGTTCCAAATGCATTCCAGAATAAAAAGTGGGTATTGTTGATAACATCAGTAAGGTTTTGGGTAAATTGTGCAAAACTCATGCCATTAAGTCCAACTGGATTAGAAGTAATAGCTTCTGTATTCTTGAAGGAGTTTACTACTACCATAAAGAATGGGAATAATACGTATAAAGCGATGAGTATAGCAATGACTGTCTGAATAACCAGAGTGGAAGTTTTAGGCTTTCTATTCATTACATCTCTACCTCCTTCTTATTAGAAATATTAACCTGAAGGATTGATACACAAGCAAGGATGATGAAGAACAATACGGCCTTCGCCTCAGCCAGTGCGTAATTATCCTGGTTAACTGCAGTACTATAAATGTTGAGGGCGAGCATTTCTGTACCATTTGTCAGATATGAGCCCATAAAGTTTGCTACTGAACCAGTACCATTAGTAAGAGCAAGGTTTACATCGAACTGTTTGAAAGCAGATGTAAGTGTCAGGAATGTACAAATTGTGAATGTAGAAGCAATCATAGGAATCTTGATATTGAAGAGAACTTCTCTTGCATTTGCACCATCGATAGCTGCTGCTTCCAATACATCTCTAGGTACTGTGTTAAGTCCTGTTATATAAATCAGCATAATGTATCCAGCGTACTGCCATACATAAACAATAATGATTGCCATAAATGCTGTGTTAGTTTCTGAAATCATTGAGTATCTGTAATTGAAAAGACTAGTTGTGAACTTAGTAACTACGTTACTGAAGATGAACTGCCAAATATAACCAAGTACGATACCACCAATAAGGTTTGGAAGGAAATAAGATGCTCTGAAGAATCCAAGACCTTTGATCTTAGTTGTACATAAAAGAGCAAGTAAGAATCCAACCAGGTTTACCAAAATCATATTAAATACTACGAATAAAAATGTTATAAGGATTGACCATATAAAACTTGGCTGTGTAAACATCTTAGCATAGTTTGCAAAGCCGACTACATTTTTGAGTTTAATGCCATTCCAGTCTGTGAATGAATATCCTATACCAAGGATAAGAGGAATGATAACTGTAACTGCAAATGTGAACAGCAATGGGAATAAGAAAATAATATTAACCATTGTTCTGTGGTGCTTCAATGAAGGGAAGAAGAACATCCCTGCAAGAACCAAAATAATACCTAACACAAGCATTGCACCACGGAAGGAAACTTTTGACCCTGAGAAGTCCAGGATCAGTGCGCCAATAAAAAGAATAAGACCA
>CAMJFD010000241.1 GCA_946404845.1 uncultured Butyrivibrio sp.
AATGGCTTGTTTGCTGTGTTTTTGGAGCATGGCGACAAAAATACATGTATTATTGGAGAACATTGCCACGGACGGCAGAAATATGTAAGAGGTAATGTTCATGAACATTGGAGCAATAGGTTATAATTCTTATATATCATCACTCGAGCAGTCTCGTAAGATATCAATGAGGCAGGCTGATCAGATAGCAGTTATGCCACGGGAAATGGACAGAGACAGCTATATTCCTTCTATGGCTATGGTAGATATGGCAATCCCATCAGGTAATTATAATGCACAGGGTATGTCTGTGGATGACTTTAGTCCAGTATCTGCAATGGATACAGGTAATAAAGTGTCTGCTGGAAATAGCAGTGCTATGAGTATGTTGTCTCATACTTTTAGAGCCAACGAAGATAGCATACAGATGGCGCTGGATGAACTGGGACTTGCAGTAGAAGATCTTGCTATAGAAGACAATATTCAGGAATTTGCTGAGCTTATGAATAAGGGCGCAGAGAATATTGGTGTTCCTCAGGTCGAGAATATGGAGGAAGCCATGAAGAGTGCAGTGGCAGCTATTAAAGAGGCAACAGAAGTATAAGAGCATCAAATATAAAACAGATAAAAAAGTTGATAAAAATGGAGGATAATATGTTAGAAGTTGGAACAAAAGCACCATCATTTGAACTGCCAGATCAGGATGGCAAGATGCATAAGCTCGAGGATTACAGAGGACAAAAGGTGATACTGTATTTTTATCCTAAGGATAATACATCAGGATGTACCAAACAGGCATGCGGATTCTCAGAGAGATATCCACAGTTCAGAGAAAAGGGAGCAGTAGTCCTGGGAGTCAGCAAGGATACAGTAGCATCTCATAAGAAATTTGAAGAAAAATACGGACTCGCTTTTACACTTCTTGCAGACCCTGAACGTAAGGTAATAGAAGCCTACGATGTATGGAAAGAGAAAAAATTATACGGCAAGGTTTCAATGGGCGTAGTCAGAACCACATACCTGATAGATGAAGAGGGCGTTATCATAAAAGCCAGTGATAAAGTAAAAGCCGCTGAAGATGCTGAGATGATGCTTGGAGAAGTATAAATAAGGATTTCAAAAAACATTAAGTAAATGTAATAAAATACATCAATACCCTATTATTAGTTTGTTGTGATATGAAGTTTATAAAGTAATTAAAAAAAGTTATTATGAGAGCTGTGAAAAATGATTGAATTAAGTTTCACAGCTCTTTTTTATGATATTATATTTTATTGAATAGGAAATTGCTTTCCTATTCAATAAAAAACGCTCCGCTATGGATGCGCACTCGCGCGAAGTGTAAATGCTGCAAAAATGCAGCCGTGCTCGGCGCAAGAATGTCGCTAGCGACATTCTTTATTCTGGTAACGTTAACGAAAAGTGCAAATTGAACAGGATGGTAAAGACTAATATGAAAAGCACAAATGAGTATGTAACCCCAATTGAAGCCTGGGAACTTCTAAAAAAAGCAAAAATAACAAATCAGCCAGTGTATATTTTTGGAATAACTGGCTATGGCAAAACCGAACTTGTAAAAAGGTTCATGGAAAAAAAGAAATATTATTATTTCAATATCAGTGATGATATTATCCTGGATTTGTCTGATATTCCAGCATCAAACCCAGGTAAACTTCCTATGCCCGTTGTTATAGACAACGTATCAAGAGCAAGAGATGAAGAGACCAGAGCCAAGATTCTTGAGCTTGGAAGACGAGAAGATATATGGCTTATCATGATTGGTAAGAGCGCTCACAATCTGTGGATGGCGGAACTATATCTTGAACGCGGTATGACAATAATCAGTGAGGAAAAGCTCAGATTCTCACTAAGCGATACAGACAAATATTTCAGAGATAGGAAAATAGAACTTAGATCTGATGAAATAAAATCTATATGGGATGCCTGCCAGGGTAACCCATATTATCTAAATCTAATAGCAGAAAAAATAAATCAGGGAATAAGATATTCTGATAAATTTCTGCAGGATTCAATGAATTCCATGGATGCTTATATAGAGACAATGATTTTTTCGCAATGGGACAAAGATGTACTGAATTTCCTGATGCAGATAAGTGTAGTAGACAGCTTTAACAATGAACTGGCCGAGTTTATTACAGGTAATCATTATATAGCAGAGATTCTTGATAGAATCATGGAGACCTCGTACATAATATTTGTGGAAGAGGGAACATATAGAATCAGAAAGATACTCCTTAGAATCATGCGTAAGAGGGCTGACAGTTTCTATGGTTCAGCCAAGATCAAGGACCTGTGCTACAACGCAGGACTGTATTATGAGCTACATGGATGTATAAGTGAAGCCCTTGAAATGTATGTTAAGAGCGACAATAGAGGCCGCATAGGTGACCTGCTCATCAGGAACAGCCTTATGGACCCGGGTACAGGACAGTATTATGAACTGAGGAAATACTATCTGGCCCTTACAGATGAAGAGATTGAGAAGAGTATAGAGCTTATGGCTGCTGAGAGTATGATGTACGCACTTCTCATGCAATTTGATAAGAGTGAATACTGGAAGTGCAAGCTGCAGGAATATGCAGCCAAGGCAACAGGTCAGGACAAAAAAGAGGCAAGTACTTATGTTGCATATCTTGAAATTGCACTTCCTCAAACTGATTCAGCTTCGAATATAGAATTATTATCAAACTGGATGAATCTTGCTCTTAATAAGAATATAACTCTGCCACAGATGTCCATCACGAGTAATATTCCTTCTATAATAAATGGAGGTAAGGATTGCTGTGAACCTGCCAAAAATGAGAAGGAAGCGGAAGTTATATATGCAAAGTTTGCCAAAGCTCTTTTTGGACGACATGAAAAAGGCTTTATCAATATAGTTATGGGCGAAATAGCCTATGAAAAAGCTCAGGATTCTCTTGTTATCTTATCAAGAGAAAACAGGGGAATGATGGAAGCTGAAGCCGGCGGTACAATGCAGATAATTTTTGTATCTATTGGTGTACAGGTTAGACTCAATTTGATACTAGGAAATTATGAAGCTGCTGTTGAAATGCTTGAAAACTTCAGGGACAGAGCCAAACAGGAAGCTCCAGAACTTTTGCCTAATATAGATGCAATGCTGTGCAGACTGAGACTTAGAATAAATGATAAGGACCTTGTAAATGCATGGCTTGAAGAAGCTCCAGACGAAAATGAATTTTTCTGCATGGACAGATATATATATTTTACTAAGGCAAGAGCATATCTGAATAACAGAGAGTATACCAAGGCGTATGCTGTTCTGGAAAAGCTTAAGTATTATGGAGAGCAGCTGAACAGATCTTATGTGCTGGCTGAATGTGCGCTTCTTACAGCTATTACGATGGAAAGAGTTGGAAGAGATGAATGGAAACAGGAACTTATAAAAGCTCTGGAAATTGCGGGACAGTATGGATTTATTCGTATTATAAGCGAAGAAGGAGCGGCAGTTCTTCCATTACTTGAAGCCATCCAGAAGGATATTAAGGGAAATGATAATATAGACAGATCCTGGTATGTAAGACTGGTCAAGGATACAAGGGAAATTTCGCTCAGGTATCCTAATTATCTCAAGGTAGATGTTTTATCTAAACCAGATTTTTCTAATAATGCATTAGAGATTCTCAGATATCAGGCTGACGGTTATTCGACAAAAGAGATATCGGAAAAAATGAATATGAAACATGAAACTGTACGATATCATATTAAACAAAATTACAAAAAACTGGGAGTGACCGGAAAGACAGATGCTGTGC
>CAMJFD010000242.1 GCA_946404845.1 uncultured Butyrivibrio sp.
AGCAATTCGTATATCATAAGATGTCAAAAGGTACTTTTGACATCTACATCATATTTATCATTCATTTACAGGTACTGCTTCTGTCCAGTATGCCTGATTGTACATATCTGTAAATTTGTATAATGCAATCTCTGATCCATCTCCCAGATACGTATTACTGATTGTCATCTCATCAGTAACAGTCATCTGCTCACCCAGATAATAACTATCATTAAATGTTCCGTCGTAACTGTAATAATCACACAGGAAATCTAATGTGTCACCTTCTGCAAGTTCTATAAGACCTCTGGCCTGTGTAGCTGTCTCACTTTCTTCATCATAATCAGGATCTGCACCCAAAATAACACCATATGGATTATCATTATCAAACTCAAGCATGAGCTTAACTCTCTGACCGTTTAGAAGAGCTGGAACATAACCCGTTATAGTGTAGTTATCTCCGTCATCTACAGTATCTATATGATAATAAGCAACCGGCTGATCATTAATAGAAAGCCATGTACCATCCACATCTGCAACCAGATTACCATCATTATCAATACTATATACATTATCAAGTCCCATATCTACATAGCCTGAACCGTCATCATAGAACACGTTTAAGTCAATTGAACTTACCATATCCCATTGTTCCTCAGGAAGACTTATATAATACTCTCCTGTATCATTTGTCTGCCAGGTAAGAGCAGTTGCATCAAACTGATTATCAGCTATGTACTGAACAGTCTCATCCTGTGTAAGTGATCTTCCTGTAAAAAATCCAAGACTTGATGCGTCCAGACCTGTTATACCGCTACCACTTCCACTAAATGCAGATATCAGCTGAGCTATAGTTTCAAGGCTCTGCATTGATGAACTGCCAGAAGATGACATATCTCCAAAGAGTGTTCCAAATGGAGAACTTGTTCCACCAGCTGCAACCTGTCCTGATACTTCAAGAGCTGCGAACTCTTTGATACAGTCTGAATATTCAGAGCTCATACCTATTTCTTCATAAGTTGAAGTTGCCTGGTCTACCATAGAAACCTTTTTATATGGAAAATAAGCTGATATTCCATATGCATTAGTGATATTATCAGATGTCT
The DNA here is from genome assembly GCA_946404845.1 of uncultured Butyrivibrio sp. Classification (GTDB taxonomy): domain Bacteria; phylum Bacillota; class Clostridia; order Lachnospirales; family Lachnospiraceae; genus Butyrivibrio. Next base: position 1,086 of record CAMJFD010000242.1, read on the forward strand.
TATTATATTTAACAGCATTTAACAGTGTATCTGCAAGCGCTGCACCTTCTGAAGTACCCATGTTCTGAGCAAAATTTACAAGATCTATCTGATCAATTTTGGAAGATGTTGCAAATTCTCTTACATTACTCCTTGCTGTTGATACTGTCTGATACTCATTATTCTTGATCAGTTCAGTCGTACTCTGTGAAAAGGATTTAAAATCATCTGGTGCTGTTGTCTCAAGTTCAGCAAGATCAACAATTGATAATGTTGTCTTCTGTCCAGGACATGTTCTTCCACATACAGATACAAAGTCATCAATTATGTTTTTGCCAATTTGTATTGTATCCATTGATGTATCATTAGACAGATTGGTGAGCCAGTTAGTATAATACCATCCAACACCAGGCTCTGTCTCTTCAGATGCAATTGCATAGTCTGCATATTCTGCAAGCATCAAATCTGTTTCTACTGTAGCCATAAGACATGCATCAAAACCAATTACATCGAATTTCATATCTGCATTTTTAAGAGCTGTATTTATTCCTGCAAGTGACATAGATCCGCTTCTAGGATTTTTTTCATCATATCCATATCCAGAAACTGATCCGCCGCCGTGATCCCAAAATATAAGCATATTTCTGTTAGCAGGATAGTTTTCCTTACAATAAGTAATGAACTCAGTAAGAGTATCTGGATTTGTCATAGCTGAAGTTCCGGCATTATCAACGAGCTTTTTAAGTCCGCCTCCAGTAACCTGATATATCTGGTTGCATGAACTGCTGACAACATTGTTCCTCCATGATGAACATCCGCCTGTATATACCAGTAGATTTACATTCTCACCGATAGAAGCCTTAGCCATCTCATTCAAATCATTAGTAGCCATTCCGCTTCTGGATTCAAGATCAGTTCCACACATATATACCATAATAGTAACAACGTCTGCACCGTTTCCTATTATAGAGGTATATTTAGATCTTGAACCTTCTGCAACATTTTCATTTAGCACACCTGTATTAGCTGTAACAGACCAACCTCCTGAGGTATTGCTATAACTGTTATACCCACCAAAAAGAGACGATAAATTGCCGGCTGCAGTTGTAGTAGTACTCTGTGCCAAATCTGCACCTGCAGTAGTCTGCGCTGAATGAGATGATGTTGTAGAATCTGTGTAAACAGTTGTTGTAGTGGTTGTACTACTATCATCACCGCCCAGCATAGTAGCGACTCCGCCTCCTCCTCCCAGCAGCATCACAGCTAGTATAATAATAATTTTAAGTCCACCAAATGAATTTCCTCCTGATGAACGATTCCCGGATGATTTTCCTCCTGAAGACATGTACGAGCCTGCTCCAACCTGACCTTGCCCTGTACCCTCACCACGTCTATGTACTCCGGCGCCCTCTCCGGTGACGTGCTTTTCTCGACCTCTCGGTCTATTGTTATCCGCCATATTAACTCCCTTCACTTACAGATGGCACCAATTCCATCAACCTGCCACCAGAAGCCTCCCTATATTATTCATTTTTTTCGAAATAAATTATACCAAAAAAGATTTATTAATGAAAATATATTACAGTTATTTCAACTGCCCTTACTGTCTTTCATACGTATTTTATTCTTATACATATTAGAATCTGCCCGTTTGAACAAATCTGAAAAACTCTTATCCTGGCCTACAAGATAAGTAGCAGAACCGCTTGCAACAGAAATTATACATCCAAAGGCTTCTTTATTATCATAGGCATAATCTTTGATCAGCTCATTTAGCTGATTTATATATTGATGACCTCTTCCAACATCTCTACCTTTTAATATGGCTGCAAACTCATCGCCTCCGATCCTGTATGAATTATTACTGCCATAACAGCTTTTAATAATTGATGCTACTCCAGATATGAGTTTGTCACCCATATCATGTCCTATATTGTCATTTATCGTCTTAAGGTAATTAATATCCATTATTACAAGTTCAAATAGTGCTCCGGTACGCTTCATCTCATCCATTACTATAGTGACATCTCTGTCAAATGCCGCTTTATTTGGTAATTTTGATAATTCATCTGTATATGCAAGTTCATTAAAATAGTCAAAATAATTCCTGAGTGATTCCGCCAGATGCCACATATTACGTGTAAGTATACCTATTTCATCTTCGGTTTTATACTGAAGTTCAACTTGCAGATCTCCAGTTGCCATCTTTTCAGAAGCATTGGCAAGATCTTTGAGCGGCTTAATATATGAATTTATAAATACTACAGATACCATGATGATTGCTGTTATTAGGACACATCCAAATAGGACAGAATTAAAAATAGTCTTATATAAAAGTGAGTATATTTCACTGCGCGGAACCGTTATCCCCATCATCATTCCATTATTTAGTGTACCAACTGCAACTTCCTTGGTAATACCACGATATTTTACAGATAACTGCTGTTTGATATTCTTATTGGCTATATACTGATCTGAAATATCTTTGATTTCTTCATTCATCAGACTCCTTTCAAGACCAAACGGATAGTCCTTGTGATATATTAGATTTTTTTCATTATCAAACATAAAAGCATATCCGGATTCATATACTCTGATCTTCTTAATAACATCAACAATCGTGGACATATCTATATCCATACCTATAATACCCAAACATCTATTATTAG
>CAMJFD010000243.1 GCA_946404845.1 uncultured Butyrivibrio sp.
GTCAGAAAAAAGACATTACTCTTAATGCCATGGTTGATGGAGATGTGTTATCAGGCATCCATGTAAAAGACATATGCTCACTATTTGGTAATCTGCTTGATAATGCCATTGAAGCTACGCAGATGCTTGAAGATAAGGATAAGAGACTTATAACACTTTCTGTACATTCTCGTAATAGGTTCATTATAGTTGAATGTGAGAACTGCACTGATGGTACTAATGTAAGACTTAGGAGTAATCAGAAAAAGAGTATATTTACCGGTGCAAATCCTCCAAAGACTACTAAAAAAGATAATGTAAAACACGGATATGGACTAAAATCAATAGCGCAGGTTGCAGAGAAATATGGAGGCGCTATGAACTGTACTTATGAAGATAACTGGTTCAAAGTAAAAGTACTATTATCCTTAAAGGAAGGCACATAAATATATAAAGGCCTTGTAATATAAGGCTTTCACGTAATAAATATTGAATTTTTGAATCAGGGATAACTAATATGCAAGTTATCCCTGATTTTTTACAAGTTGTCCTTACGGGCAACTTTTTTTATTTTGCTGTGATTAAATATACTTATGAGAAATTGGAGGAATAATATGGACGCTAAAGAAATAATTTCAAAGCTTACATTGATAGAGAAGGCAGCACTTTTAAGTGGAAAAAATGAATGGGAGTCACATGATATACCAAGACTGAATATACCGTCACTTTCATTCTCAGATGGACCTCATGGTCTTAGACGTCAGGAAGGTGCTGGTGATCATTTGGGACTCAATGCATCTCTTCCAGCAACTTGTTTTCCAACAGCAGCAACTGTTGCAAACAGCTGGGATCCTGAAATAGGTGAAGAGGTTGGTAAGGCACTTGGTGAAGAGGCGGTTGCACAGAAAGTAGATGTATTACTTGGACCAGGACTTAATATGAAACGTTCACCACTTTGTGGTCGTAACTTTGAGTATTTCGCTGAAGATCCTATTCTTGCTGGTAAGATGGCGGCATCTTATGTAAGAGGTATTCAGAGTCAGCATATATATTCTTGCCCTAAGCATTTTGCTGTTAACTCAAGAGAGTACAGAAGAATGGCAATGAATGCAGTTGTAGATGAGCGTACACTTCGTGAAATCTATCTGACAGCATTTGAAATTGCTATAAAGGAAGGCGGAGCTAAGACAGTAATGTCTGCCTATAATGAAGTAAACGGCAAGTATGCTAATGAAAACGAACATCTATTAGTAGATATCCTTAGAAAAGAATGGGGATTTGACGGAATCGTAGTTACTGACTGGGGTGCAAGTAATGATCATGTTGCAGGCGTTAAATGCCAGTCTAATGTAGAAATGCCAAATCCTGGATACGATGCAGCAAGAGAGATACTTGAAGCTGTAAAAGAAGGACGAATCACTGAGGAAGAAATAGATATAGCTATTAAGCCTATTATCGAGGCTGCCCTGTATGTTAAGGATAACGATCATACAAAGGGATTTGACAAGGAAGCACATCATGCAATTGCCAAGAAGGCAGCTGTTAATTCTGCAGTTCTTCTTAAGAATGATGAAGATGTACTACCACTTAAGGCTGGTACAAAGGTTGCTCTTAAGGGACCATTTGTTGATAAGCCTAGATATCAGGGATCAGGAAGTTCACAGGTTAATTCAACTAAGGTTGAGACTATTTCAGGTCAGATCAGTAATTATGATCTTACAGTAGTTGATGATCCAGCTCAGGCTGATGTAATCCTGTTCTTCTTTGGACTTGACGAAATAGCTGAGAGTGAAGGCGCAGACAGAATGTCAATTGATGTGCCTGAGTATCAGATCAAAGAGCTTGAGCAGCTCACTGTATATAACAAGAAGATAGTCGGAGTTATGAGTGCAGGTTCATCTGTTAAGATGCCTTGGATAGGAAATCTTACAGCTCTGCTCCATGGATATCTGACAGGTCAGGCTGGTGCATCAGCACTTCTTGACATTATTACAGGTAAGGAAATTCCAACTGGTAAGCTTTCAGAAACTTATCCATTTGCTTATGCAGATTGCTCAATATATAACTACGCAGGTACTGAGAGACGTAATCTGCAGTATAGAGAAGGACCATTTATTGGATACAGATATTACGACACAGCAGAAGTTGCTGTACAGTTCCCATTTGGTTATGGACTGAGTTACACAACATTTGAATATTCAAATCTATCTGTAACAGATGATGGCGTTAAGTTTACTATTACCAATACTGGTAAGAGAGACGGTGCAGAGATCGCACAGATGTATATTGGTAAAAAGGAATCAGGTCTGATAAGACCTAAGAAGGAGCTTAAGGGATTCAAAAAGGTATGGATAAAGGCTGGAGAATCTGCCAAAGTAGAAATCAAATTTGATGATAAAACATTCCGTTATTTCTCAACTGTTTCTAATAAGTGGGAGATAGAAGGCGGAGAATATCAGATCTACGTTGGTTGTAATGTAGCTGATATCAAGCTTACAGGAGCAGTTACTAAAGAGGGAACAATAAAAGAACTTCCATATGATATTGAAACTCTTCCAAGCTACAAGTCAGGAAAAGTTAGAAATGTTCATTATGAAGAATTTGAAAAGCTGTATGGCAGTTCACTTCCAGAAGAAAAGGTTGGACCACTTGATATAAATGATGCTATCTGTCAGATGAAGGATGCAAAGAGCGGTTTGTGCAGGCTTATATATAAGATACTTAAGAGTAAACTTGATAAATCTTATGAAAAGGGCATCCCAGATCTTAATATCTTATTCATTTATAACATGCCATTTAGAGCGATGAGTAAGATGACAGCCGGAGCAGTCAGCCGTGAAATGGCAGAGAGTATTGTGACAATAGTGAATGGACATTTCTTTAGAGGACTCGGTGGTGTTATTGCCGGATTCTTTAAGAACAATAAGGCTAATAAGAAGTTTGAAAAAGAACTATATCATAAAGACTAAAACAGTATAAAAGAGGGGCGTTTACGTCAGGAAGAGGAGAATTGGAAATGAATTTTTGGAACAGTTTCGTAGAAAAACATCCCAAAATTGCAAAATGGGTCAGAGAAGGCGGATTATTCGTAGTAGTAAGTAATTTGATTACTGTTTTTAAATACTTACTGCTGACATTCCTGCCAGCTGCATTTGCATTTCTGGGAGACAGATCATTTGGATGGCCGGGAATTCCACTTACACTTGCAGGAGAGACTTTCCAGTGGAATATACTTGGTTATGACCAGGCGCATGGCGGACTTGCTTATTTCACAGCTTACATGATAGCTATGATAATTGGTGAATGCATTAACTTCCCTATTCAGAAGTATTTTGTATTCAGAAACCATGATAAGCCTTATAAGCAGATAGCATGGTATGTACTGGCATTTATAGTTATTACCTGCATCGTTAACTCAATCAATTGTATTTGGGTAGCAGTTGCTGGTAAGTTTGTTGCTCCTTGGCTTTACAATATCGGAACAACAGTACTTAACGGCGGAGTATCAATGGTAGTCTTCTTCTTTGTTAATAAGATTATCTTCCCAGAGACTAAAAAGGCTGAGTAATAAATAAGAAAATACTAGTGAAAATCTATATTAGGTTTAAAGCACAATAACGTGCATTAAATAAATAACTTATATTAAAAAATTAGGTAATTGCGAAACTCGCTTTGCGCGTTCGCAATCTTGAATTTAGACAAG
>CAMJFD010000244.1 GCA_946404845.1 uncultured Butyrivibrio sp.
GGTTCTGATAACTCTCTGTCCATCAGCTTCCACATCTGTTTGAAGCCCTCTGTTAATAACTATCTCATGAATATCATCATGAATTTCTTCTCTATCTGGAACAAAAATTTTGGCATCATCATATGAAATATCATCAAGATCTGTGTCATCGTAATCATTATCACCGTCTTCATCATAGTCATCTTCTGCCTTAAGCTGAGTATCCAGCATGACTCCTGAAATCTTCTTGTCCATTCTAAGGATCTTCTCATCCTCTTTTTGTTCAAGTTCCATGAGTCTTTCTTCTTCTCTTTTATGGCGCTTTTCATCAAATTCAAGTCTCATCTGCTGAGCATATTCTCTATACTCTTCTGCTTCATGGGCAGTCTTCTCCCAGACCTTTTTGCCCCTCTTTTTAACGCCATTAATTACGGATTTTTCAGTAAAAATAACTATGCTGATTACCCCCAAAACCAAAACCACTATAAGAGTTCCAGCCATTGAGAGATTCTTGAAAAGCACATACGTAAGGCTTCCTGCTATTAGTCCGCCTCCATTACGCTCAGCCTTACATGTATCAAAAATAGACAGAGCATCATATACAGTATCTGCATCAATTCTCTGCATAAAAAGTTCAGATAATATACCCACAAGAACTATCAGAACTATTCCTGAAATAACTTTTCTAATAGCTGCCGGTGATGAAAAATTGGATATAAGGACGGCGCTTGCGCCCAGAAGTGCAACTGGAAATACATATGCAGTGATTCCAAATAATCCGAACATCACATCGCTTATTGCATTACCGAAATTGCCGCAAACTCTGAAATTGCACAAAAATAAAAAGACAGCCACAGCAAATATAACAATAAGCAGAATCTCGCTTTTTAATGCATAATCAAGCTGCTCGCGATTATCTGTCCTTGCTCTTGAAGATGACTTCCTTGTTCCTTGTCTTTTTGTATAAGTTCTTTTTTTGTTTGTTTTTCCCCTTTTTGTCGTCATTGTCTTCCCGTCAAAACTTTATAAATTATTAATGATTTAGTGCAAATACGCACTCTATCAAGTATACCATTTTTCAAATGTTTATGCTATACTAGACAAGCTGAATGTAAAAAAGCCTTATTTATAAACTTATTACAATTCAATTTGTGTAAATATTTATTAGTAAGATTTAGATTGGAGAATTTTTATGGAGTTCAAACAGGAAGTAGAAACAGGTATACTTAAGCAGATTGGTAACACAGAAGTTACTCTTAAGATTAAAGACGTTGCAGATAAATGTCGTCTTGTAAGAACAGATAATGGTCTGAAAATAGACTGCAAATATACAGGTCCAAATGCCAGCAAATATCTTCAGTATATCGAGAAGCACAGAGAAGAGCTCACTCAGTATCTTATGAATCCTGATAATGCAGATTTCTATGAGTGGATGGAAGCTAGTCACCAGACAGCTATCACTCTTAAGAAACATGAAAAAGAAAAGCTCATCCTCTATGTAAATTATGATCCAGAAACAGAAGTTATGGAAACAGGTATCGCCGATGATAACGTAACACTTAAGCTTGGTGCACCACTTATGCATATCGAACTTAAGGATATGAGCCGTGATACTTTCAAACTCAATGTATATAACATGCTGCTGCTTGCAGACGAAATTGCTATTGCAATGGGTAATAGCGATCTTAGAAAGATGGCTAATATTCAGATGGTTAAGACATATCTTAACGAAATCTATGATAAGTTCCACAACATTATGGCTGACTAATAAAATAAAAAGTAAAAGCTCAAGGTTTGAGGCCTTGAGCTTTTTTATTACTTATTTTTTATTACTTATTTTTTATTACTTATTTTTTATTATTTATTCTCTTTTGCGACAAAAAGGGTTCCTACTATCTTCTTGTCAATAATGTCATATAGATATTCAGGATTCTTGCCATTTGTAATTAGAACGTCGATTCCACGGCTCGTTGCAAGTTCTGCTGCATCAAGCTTGGTGATCATTCCACCAGTTCCTCTGTTAGAACCTGAACCAGAAGCAAGACTTCTGATATCTTCTGTAATTTCTTCAACTCTGCTGATCAGCTTGGCATCAGGATTAGTCTGAGGATTGCCATCATATAAGCCGTCTATATCTGAGAGAATAACTAGCTTGGATGCATTACAGAAAATAGCTACTACAGCTGATAGCATATCATTATCAGAGAATAGCTTTTTCTCAGATTCAATCTCTGTATGACTTACAGAGTCATTTTCATTTACTATTGGAATAATGTGATTTTCTAATAGAGCATCAAATGTATTCTTAAGATTCTCTTTTCTCTCTGGAATCTCACAGTCTTCACTGTTAAGAAGGATCTGACCTACCATTCTGCCATATTCTGAGAACAGCTTGTCATATAAATGCATCAGCTCGCACTGTCCTACTGCAGCTGCAGCCTGCTTCATTCTGATCTCCTTAGGCTTCTGGGCAAGTCTCATCTTACCTGCACCTACTGCAATAGCACCCGATGATACAAGGATAATATCATATCCAAGATTCTCAGCACCTGCAATTGCTCTGCAGAGCAGGTCAATTCTATGTATATCCATATCGCCATTTGCATTAGTAATACTAGATGTACCAACCTTTACAACGATTCTCTTTTTATTAACTCCCATAATTAACCTCTATTTATACTTATTTTCATATATTTTTTGCAAAAAACACTGCTCTAATAATATACATCAACGAGATGCAGTTTACCATAGACTATTTTTGCCTTTTACAAAAGAAATATAAAAAGAAAAAAGAAAGCTATGAACGTAATGTCCATAGCCTTCTTTACTTTGAGTTTTTTGTTATGAATTTAGCTTTGAAAAATAACTAATCAAAGATTAGTCATCTTCGTTATTACCATTTACGAACTTGTTAAGAATAAAGTCCTGTGTATAGCTTACACCAGTTGTCTTGTTAGTATATGTTACTCTGAAGATTGTTGGAGCCTGCATATTTCTGTATGAAGTTCCATCACTGTCTTCACGAAGGTATGCATACTTACCAAGAGATACCTTAGTCTTATTCTTAATTGTTGTCCATTCAAGTTCTCTATACTTATTACCACTTGAATTAGTAGTAGTATCAGAACTGAACTTACCAACCTGAATACTTGAAAGCTTCCATCCGCTTCTCATGTATACTTTAAATACACCAGTTGAATAGTTGCAAACATAGCTACGTGTTGTAACAAATTTACCAACAGTAGATTTAGTTGTACCAGTTGTATAAAGTGAATCAAGATATTCGCTTGAAACTGTGAACTGGTCATTACCAAGGTCTGCAAGCTTACTGTTTGACAGAAGTGACTTACCCTTGTAAGTAACCTTCTTAAATGGTGAATCATTAGATGCAAGAACAAGAATCTTATAGTTAGTATAATCACCATCTTCATCCTGTACTCTGAACTTTACATAAGCCTTTGAAGACTTTGTATACTCCTTATTTGCATATAAGCCAAGCTTAATTGTTCTAGTATCATCATCATCTTTCTGATATGTCTTATAAACATAAAGACCACTCTTGTTAGTTCTAAGGCCCTTAATCTTATAGTCCGCTGGGATTGTGATAGAAATTGCAGAATTATCAACAAAACCTACACCTGTTGTTACAGTAGAAGGTATGCTTGTTGTTGCAGCCTTAGC
>CAMJFD010000245.1 GCA_946404845.1 uncultured Butyrivibrio sp.
AGAATCATCAGTTTCTTTTGTTTCTTCTGCATCTTCTCCAAGATACTCTTCAGAATTATTAACTACAGTTTCTTCTGTCTCAACTTCTGACTCTGTAACAGGATCCTCTTCAATAACATCTTCAGCAAGTTCACGTTCAATTATTTCTCTAACTTCATCTTCCTCAGTATCATTCTGATTATCATTAACTGCTGATATTGCAGCATTAACAGCTTCATCAAAATCTGGCTCTTCTATAGCATCTGATACCTCTGATTCTTCTGCAGCTGACAACTGCTCTAAGTTATTATCAAATATCTGCTCTTCGTTAGAAACATCTACATCATTATAATCATCATATACTTCTGCAGTCTGCTGCATATCTTCATCTGTATCAGCCTGATCTGTCAGCGCATCTTCTGATGAAATATAATTTTCTTCAAATGAATATTCTGTATCATTTGCTTCTTCCTTCTGGAATCTTGCAAAATAGCCACCTGGCTGCTGAGGTCTTATTACTTCACCGGCAAATTCCGGTTCGCTTACAGTTTCATTTACCTCTGCTACCATATTCTCTATGAGCTCATCACTTTCAAGTTCAGCCAGATCTTCAACTTCTAGTTCATCAACAGCTTCACTGTTAGCAAAATTGTTTTCACCAAAAGCTTTATTTTGTCTCTCTGTTTTGATTGCATCAGTAATTGCCTGTTCAATCTTTTCCTGAAGGCCATCTTTAGCTGATTCTTCAAAGTCAGCAAACATATTACCAGCTTCATTTGTAACACGCTTTCTGATTCTTTCAAGCTGTTGTTCCTGCTGCTGTTTTTTATATGCTTCCCAGTTCTGCATGAAATCAGAAATACTTATCTGACCAGTTATCTGCTTTTCAACCTGTTTTTCTTCATCAATAGCAAGACTTATCTGACCATCATATTCCTGTGACAGCATGCTGTCAAAATGGCTATTATTCTGATAATTTACATTTGGTCTAATTACACTGCCAGGTATCTCTTCCTGAAGTGGTTCATCTGTAAATACAGTATTTTTGTAAAAAGCATTCTGGTTTATCTGCTGTTCCTGATTGCTTCCATCATCTATTACTTCCTTAAGGCTCTCTGCAAGCTCATTTTGGAAAGTGTATGTACTAAAATCACCATCATCCATTGTTGGAACCTGTATATCGTCTGTTTCTGCAGAATTCATGTACGTCTCATTCTCATAAACAGGCTGCTCCATACCAGCCGCTTCGGCAGAAACTGCCTCCTGATTATAAGCTGATGAATTATACTGCTGTGATATACTTCCTCTTACAGGTTCATAAATGGTTGTATCATCTGTATCATATGTACCATATGCAGACATATCTGGAAGTTCCTTAGTTGGCTGCTTAAGTCCTACTACGAGTGTGTCGTCAGGTACCTGCGCGGTATTATCTGAATACAGATTATCTGCATTTATCTGTTCATTATATATATTCTCTTCGGGATTAATCTGCTCTGCCGGTATTTCTGCCTGCTCATTAACATAATTTACATTAGAATAATCTGGCTTTGGAGCAACATCTTTTTCCAAATCTGCAGGGTCAATAACAGTACCAGAGAGACCTGCCTTATATCTTTCATATCTGGCTTTCTGCTCTGGCGAAAGAGACTCATGTAGCGCCTTAAGTTCGAGTGCTTTCATTACATATCTGCCATCTCCGAACATGATGAACATCTCATCACATTCTTCAATACACTCTGTTGTAAGGCCTACTCTATGATATAGATACGCAAGTTCATAAGCCCATTTCTCGACATATTCATGTTTTTTGAACTCTTCGAGAACAGCTATTCGCTCTTCAAGGCTTACATCCTGCGCAACATACAGTTTATACTGTAATATGTATCTGGCTGAATCCCTAGGGCAGATTCTTACAAATTCTTTGTAGTATTCAACAGCCTGGACAAAATCACCAAGCTTAATTGAAATCTCACACAAAGAAGATACTATAGATCTTCCCAGCGGATTACGCTCATATGCTAATAATAATATATCTCTACTTTCTTCATACCTTCGGTTGATTTTGTATAAATCACTTATCTTCCCCAGCATTGGAACGCTTCTAACACGCTTCCAATCGATTGTATCTGCAATCTTAACCGCTTCTTGATATCTCATCTCACTAATAAGCGATTTAATCTCATCAGCACGAATTTTATATTCGTATCTATCCAAAATATCCTCCCCTTTGGAGTATAAAATACTATATCTTGTGTATAAAGTTTATCATACGCATATAGTGATGTCAAAGCTACAGATGTGATTATTTGGTGTATTATCAAGGCTTTGACCCTACTCCGTTTTCTATATTTGGCTTAAATCCTCATATTAATATATATCAACTATTAAGTATATTCGATAAACTTGCAAATTCTTCAAGTGATAGTGCTTCTCCTCTGACTGTCTGAGATAATCCCATCTCTTCAAGAGCCTTACTTACTTTTTCTTTGGACAGCCCAAGACTTTGATCATGTGTAAGGCCGTTCATAAGAGTCTTCCTTCGCTGATTAAAAGCAGCTCTTATAAGTCCGAACATAAGCTTTACATTATCTGCCTGTACTGGAGGCTCACTGTATCTCTTAAGATTAATTACAGCTGAGTCCACACCCGGCTGAGGTATAAAGCATGAAGGCGGAACCTTTGTAACAACTTTTGGCTCAGAATAATACTGAACTGCAAGCGATAATGCACCATAGTCTTTAGAACCTGGGCCTTCCTCCATTCTGTCAGCAACCTCTTTCTGAATCATAACTGTTATTGATTCAATTCCTTCTTCATCTTCAAGAAGCTTCATTATAATAGGTGTTGTTATATAATATGGAAGATTTGCTACTACTTTTACTCGCCTTCCCTTATTCTTTTCACCTATAACTTCTTTGATATTAACCTTAAGAATATCATTGTTAATGACGCTTACATTGTCATACTCAGATAATGTATCTGCAAGTATAGGCATCAGCATCCTGTCTATTTCTACGCAAACTACTTCTCCAGCTGCTTCTGCTATATACTGGGTGAGTGTTCCTATTCCAGGACCTATTTCGAGCACACAATCATCTTTTGTAATATCAGCAGCTTCAATAATGTCTTCTATAATTCCCTCATTTATCAGGAAGTTCTGTCCAAATTTCTTTTGTATACTTAAATTATATTTTTTAACTACTTCCATCGTTTTAGATGGATTTGCAAGATATGCCATTATTATTTCTCCAATTTATAAAAATGCATCGCATTTTCCCATGTTTTTCTTACTACTTCATCATAATCCATATTTTTGATCTCTGCTATAGCCTTAACGACATATGGTAAATTTAATGATGAATTTCTCTTACCTCTATTTGGTTCTGGGGCAAGATATGGGCAGTCTGTCTCAAGTAAAATATTATCAATAGGCATGTATTCAACGACTTCTTTTAGCTTCTTGGCATTTTTAAAAGTAAGTACTCCGCCTATACCTAAATAGTATCCCATATTCAGATATTCTCTGGCCATTTCCTTAGAATATGAATAACAGTGAATATCTACTGTCTGAGGCGGCAGATTTGCTTCTTTTAGCATCTCAAGCGTATCCTGTGCTGCATCTCTTGAATGAATCACTACCGGAAGATTAACTTCTCTGGCCAGA
>CAMJFD010000246.1 GCA_946404845.1 uncultured Butyrivibrio sp.
AACATGAAGTGCGTAGCCTTTGCGTTCCTTGATACTGTGCAGAAGGTAATAGCTGCATATGAATGCGTTATTAATGATGTAAATTACGAGTATGCTCAAAGAGAAGAGTCTTATGAAGAAGAGTATGATGAATCTTATAATCAGCAGAATAATAATTCATATCAGAATAATAATCAGAATCAAAATTCAAACGGTCGTAACAGGGGTGGCAATAAGATTGTATATTTTGCAGACTGCAAGACTATTGCTGAACTTAAGAAAGCTCATATTCAGTGGGTTAAAAAGCTACATCCTGATCAGAATAATGGAGATGATACTGAATTCAAGCTCATGCAGGATGAGTATGACAGATTGTTAAAGAAGATGGCATCATAACTGGAAGATATCAAATCTTTAATACTGTTTATAAAGATTTAATAGACTAGATATTGCTGAAAAGAATACTGTGATATATGATATAGAACATAAAACGCTTTTAAAATAAGCTAATATACAGTATAATATAGAGTGTGTGATTTTTTATTCGCATACGGAAAAGAGGGACAAGAATGAGTTTAATACCATATGTCATTGAACAGACTAGTCGTGGAGAAAGATCTTATGATATCTATTCACGTCTGTTAAAAGAAAGAATTATTTTCCTTGGGGAAGAAGTAAATGCTCAGTCAGCAAGTGTTATTGTTGCTCAGTTACTATTCCTGGAAGCAGAAGATTCTGAAAAAGACATTCATATGTATATTAATAGCCCAGGAGGAGAAATCACTTCAGGTATGGCTATTTATGATACAATGCAGTATATTAAGTGCGATGTATCAACAATTTGTATTGGTATGGCAGCTAGTATGGGTGCTTTCCTGCTTGCAGGTGGTGCTAAGGGTAAGAGAATGGCTCTTCCTAATGCTGAGATTATGATTCACCAGCCACTTGGTGGAACACAGGGTCAGGCAACTGAAATTGAAATTGCTGCCAAGCATATTTTAGCAACAAAAGAAAAGATGAACAGAATGTTAGCAGAGAATACAGGAAGATCATATGAAGAAGTAGCAGCTGACACAGAGCGTGATAATTGGAAGACAGCTCAGGAAGCTCTTGATTATGGTTTGATCGATTCAATCGTTTCATCTCGTGCAGATGAAAAGGCAGAAAAGTAATAGATATTAAAATTATCATAATTTATGCCGATGTATATGTTGGTAACAAATATTTTTGTTTAGAATGAGGTTGAGATGGCAGGAAAAAATTCCGGAGAAATTAGATGTTCTTTTTGTAATAAAACTCAGGACCAGGTTAAAAAGCTTATAGCAGGACCTGCAGGAGTATATATTTGCGATGAGTGCGTTGATATTTGTGCAGATATAATAGAAGAAGAATTCGAAGACGAGCCAGTTGCAAGAGATGACAAGGATATTAATCTCTTAAAACCAGTTGAGATTAGAAACTTCCTTGATGAGTATGTAATTGGACAGGATGAAGCTAAGAAGGTTTTGGCTGTTTCTGTATATAACCACTATAAGAGAGTTATGGCTCCTAAGAATCCTGATGATGTTGAACTTCAGAAGAGTAACATTATCATGATTGGGCCTACAGGATCTGGTAAGACATATTTAGCGCAGACACTTGCCAAAATAATCAATGTTCCATTTGCAATTGCAGATGCTACAACACTTACAGAAGCTGGTTATGTTGGTGAAGACGTTGAGAATATCTTATTAAAGCTGATACAGGCTGCAGATTATGATATTGAACGTGCCCAGTACGGTATCGTTTATATCGATGAAATAGATAAGATTACTAAGAAGGGTGAAAACGTATCAATCACAAGAGACGTTTCAGGTGAAGGCGTTCAGCAGGCACTCCTTAAGATTATTGAAGGTACTGTTGCAAGTGTTCCACCTCAGGGCGGAAGAAAGCATCCACATCAGGAACTCATCCAGATTGATACAAGTAACATCCTCTTCATCTGTGGTGGAGCATTTGATGGTCTTGATAAGATTGTTGAGACAAGACTTGATCGTAAGTCAATCGGTTTCAATGCAGAAATCGCAGATAAGACTGAGAAGGAAATCGGTGAGGTACTTAAGAATGTAACTCCTCAGGATCTTACAAAGTTCGGACTTATTCCAGAGTTTGTAGGTCGTGTACCTATCATGGTAACTCTTGAAGGTCTTAATAAGGAAGCTCTTGTTAAGATACTTACAGAGCCAAGAAATGCTCTTGTAAAGCAGTATCAGAAGCTGTTTGATATCGATGATGTAAGACTTACATTTGAAGATGAAGCAGTTGAGAGAATCGCTGAGATGGCTTATGAGAGACAGACTGGAGCAAGAGGACTTCGTTCAATCATGGAGAAAGCTATGATGGACGTTATGTATGAGATTCCTTCAGATGATACAATCAGTGAATGTGTAATCACTGAGTCTTGTGTAGAAGGTGAGACACAGCCTCTGATCGTTCATAAGGAACAGCAGAAGAGACTGAAGCCTGCAAGATAATAGAACTAAATTATTGGAGCTGTGAATGTATTTCACAGCTCTTTCTTTTTATAGGACGCTGTTCTGTTACCGTTAATTTACTTGAAAATGATAACCTGTAGATTATAATTAACTTATAAACGATAAAATCGCAGAAAGGTTATAAATATAAAGGGGGAGAAAAATGAATAAAAAAATAATTCTTTGCTTAACGGCATTATGTATGTGCCTTGTGTCAACAACGTTGGGAGTAAAAGCAGCTAACGCTCCTGAGATATGGGGAATGAATTCTACCAAGGACAGCGGCTACCGACTGGTATATGAGGAGATAAGTGAGGACCTTGACCCAACACTGAAAAAATATTATACCTACGACGAGGCAACAGGTAATTTAATTACTGAGAGATGGGTATCTGAGGATGAGGACAAATTATACAAATATGTGTACGATGAAGCCGGCAGACTGATTAGAACTACCACAACCTATAAAGATGATCCCAAAATATACGGATATGAGTGTGAATATGAGGGCGATGAAAACAGTCTTTTGACAAGAACTTATGATATTGACAGTGAAACAGGCAGCAGAAAATTTTGGTATATGGATAAAGAGATATACTCCAAAAAAAGACTTGTAAAGCATGTCTATTATGAGGGTATGGATCCTGAAGATCTTTATAAATATAAATATGATAAAAAAGGAAACCTGAAAAAGGAATCGTTCTATAAAAGAGTTAATGGAAAATGGGTATATCAGAATGCTGATAAATATACTTATGAGAAGGTAAATGGCATTTACGTGCAGAAGACCCATAAATGGAAACAGGGAAAATATGTATATAATGAGTATTGCTCATATAATTCCCACGGAGATATAAAACAGATTTCCTATAAAACATATAAGAATGGGAAACGTAGAGAAGACCTCGATCAAACGTATTATTATAACCATAAGTATGACAAAGCGGGAAATGTAATACGTACAAAAATTACCAAAAAAGGCAGCGCAGTTTACTATCGAATATATAAATATAAGTGGGAGCCGAAGACCAGGTAGTGGACATCATGAAGAGGTATTATAATTAACTTATAATTAGGTAATTGCGAAACTCGCTTTGCGCGTTCGCAATCTTGAATTTAGACAAG
>CAMJFD010000247.1 GCA_946404845.1 uncultured Butyrivibrio sp.
TACGAAACTCGCAGAAATTGCGAGTTTCTGTAATATACTCACAAGAATATATATTTTTTATAACTCTTTTTCTCATAAATCTTATATTGAGTGATTATTATTTTTTTTAATTCACTCCATATATTATGTTTATTATTTTTGAACTATTCTTATAAAATTACTTTTTACTCCTTTCATTATTTTTTAGATTATAGAACGAACCAAAATTTACAGCTTATCACTCATATTGCAAATTTTCCTCAAAAAGAGTTATTGCTAAAATTCTTGTAATAACTCTAATCTCAATATGCTCAATAAAGAGTAAATTGTAAAAAAGCACTTTCACTCATTTTCCTAGGTATAAGTAAATGAGTAAGCTAAATCTGAACAACCTATTATAACCTTTTACTCCTTTATGTCTTTACATGATAATGAGTAATCTGAAACAGATTCCATATTCTTACCTATAACTCCTTTTCTGGTATTTCGAATAATGAGTAACCTGAATCTGAACAACCTATTATAATCTTTCACTCCTTTATGTCTTTACATGATAATGAGTAATCTGAAACAGATTCCTCATTCTTACCTCTAACTTCATTTTTGGCATTCCCCCTTCTTTTCATCCTTCAGCCTCCTCAAAAACCTCGATGCCATCATAGGATTATCCTCAGTTCCGGCGACGTAAGACATAATCAAATTATTCTTGGCTCTGGTGATGCCGACGTAGAACATACGTCTTTCTTCTTCAATCTCCTCAGCAGAAACAGATCGGCGGCCAGGGACGATGCCTTCATTTAAATCAGGAAGCCAGACCGTGTCGAACTCAAGGCCTTTACTTGCATGCATGGTCATAAGCTTTACTCCGCGTCCTTTACCGGATGCTTTCATCTGCTGCTCGTCCCTCTCAGCCTTAAGGCACCTTGCCACCTCTTCTCTAAATGACTTATAGTCCTGAAATTCATGTGCAAGCCTCTCAAAATAATCCAAATCATCAATGATAGTCTTGCGATCTGCATCCCTCTTATCTTCCAGAATGAATTCTTCGTAACCTATCACGCGCCTGATATATCTGATGGCAAGAGCTGGTCTCATATTACCAACCATATTAATTTCCCTATAGAACTTATCTACTGCCCTTAGCATATATGGCTTTCCCTTATAGAATGAAGATAGTGATCTAATAGTTACAATTTCAGAAGGTGCACTGTCTCTGGAAAAGTATCTAAGAGGCTTATTCATGATTCTGTAATAATCACTTCTCTTACCTCCACCACTTGCAAAATCAAGATAGGCAAGAACGTCAAGTATATAATACTTACTATATAAGCTTCTGCTTGAACCCTTACTCACAATATCAATCTCATATTCCTTGAGATATCCTGCAAGCGCCGTAGCTTCTGTGTTAGTCCTAAATATTATTGCGCAGTCATCCCATTTATCCGGATTTCTATGAAGAAATCCTGCAATATCCCTATACTGCTCGTCTCTTGAAGGATAATTTTTTAAGACAACCTTACCACCTGAGTCAGTATTACCAGCCTGAATATCCTTATCAAACCTAATCTTATTTTCATTTATTACCTTTAATGAAGTTTCGACGATTCGCCGCTGACATCTATAATTGATGTTTAGAAAAATCTTAGTGACATCCGGATAATACTTGTCGAACTCAAGCATGAATTCCGGCTTGGAACCACGGAATCTGTATATTGACTGATCATCATCACCTACGATAAAAATATTATTCTCAGGAAGTGACAGCTTCTGTATGATTCTCATCTGCATCTCATTTATATCCTGAGTCTCATCAATAAGGATATACTTAAACACGCCCTGCCACTTCTTGCATATAGCTTCTGAATCCATCAGCATCTGATAGCAGTCCAGAATCATATCATCAAAATCAATCTTATCAAGTTCCCGTAGCATCTTATTATAAGCATTATATATTTCTACAAATATTTCCTTAAAGGGTATATTATCGGAGTGATTCTCCGCTGACAGCCCACTATTTTTGAGCCTTCCGATTTCTGATAGAAGTATCTTGATATTTTCTACAGTGATTTCATCATCAAAATCTATTTTCTGTTCTATATTACGATTTCCAGAGCCCATAGCTCTTTCATTATTATCTGGTACTTTAATATTCCTATATTGATTATTATTTTTGATTTCTTCAACAAGTCCTTCAAGAACTCTTTCTAAAAGTTTTACTTTTCCATTTTCAGTTATAATTTGCTTCTGTTTTCCTGACATTCTTATCATTTGATA
The DNA here is from genome assembly GCA_946404845.1 of uncultured Butyrivibrio sp. Taxonomy (GTDB): domain Bacteria; phylum Bacillota; class Clostridia; order Lachnospirales; family Lachnospiraceae; genus Butyrivibrio. Next base: position 2,254 of record CAMJFD010000247.1, read on the forward strand.
AAAAACTGAATGGAAGGTTCCAAAATGTACTTCTGGATAGTTAGAATCAGTCAGCTTCAAGAATCGCTGCTGCATTTCGATGGCTGCAGATTTGGTAAATGTTATTACCAGAATAGACGACGGATCAACACCAGCAGCCTCAATTAGGTGCCTGATCCTGTGAATGATAACAAAGGTTTTACCGCTGCCAGGACCTGCAAGTACCATTGCAGGTCCATTTACATGCGTTATAGCCTGTATCTGAGCGGCATTACCTCTAATATCCATTAGAGATTTATTTTTCAAGTAATTCAATTCCTTTTTTAATACGATTAATACTTTCTTCCTTGCCAAGGATTTCCATAGCTTCTGTTGCTCCGCAAGGAGTCATAGCCTTACCTGTTACAGCAATTCTGATTGGCCAGAGAGCATATCCATTCTTGCAGCCCTTATTAGCAACATATTCCTGAATTGTAGCATACAGAGCATCGTTTGAATAATCATCCTGAGCTTCGAACAGAGGCAGAACCTCTTTTAATACTTCAAGAGATGTCTCTTCATTTGTCTTCATCTTCTTATGAGCATAGATAGCTGTGTCATAATCTGGAAGAGCTTCAAAGAAATCAACCATCTCTGCGATATCTGGCCAGATTTCGATACGAGTCTTAATCATAGCTGCAATCTTCTTGAAGTCATAATCCTTAGTAATAACTGCCTTAATATATGGAAGAGCCTGCTCATAGAAAGCTTCATCATCCATCTTCTTGAGGTATTCGCCATTCATCCATTTGAGCTTAGTATAGTCAAATACAGATGGTGACTTATTAATTCTCTTATAGTCAAACTTCTCAACAAGTTCCTGAAGAGACATAATCTCTGTATTATCATCTGGTGACCATCCAAGAAGTGCTACAAAGTTAACAACAGCTTCTGGAAGGAATCCCTGCTCGATCAGATCTTCAAATGAAGAATGTCCGCTTCTCTTAGAGAGCTTGTTATGATTTTCATCTGTGATAAGAGGACAGTGAATATACTTAGGTACCTCCCATCCAAATGCATCATATAATCTATTGTACTTAGGTGATGAAGAAATATACTCATTACCTCTTACTACATGTGTGATTCCCATGAGGTGATCATCAACAACATTAGCAAAATTGTATGTTGGATATCCATCAGACTTGATAAGGATCATATCATCAAGCTCTGAATTATCAACAGTGATATCTCCGTATAATTCGTCATGGAATGTTGTTGTACCCTCTGTTGGATTGTTCTGTCTAATTACATATGGAAGACCATCAGCGAGATTC
>CAMJFD010000248.1 GCA_946404845.1 uncultured Butyrivibrio sp.
TAAATCCATATGTAATGACAGAATACATTGCTTTAGATACGGCGGAGACGAATTTAAATCCATATGTAATGACAGAATACATTGCTTTAGATACGGCGGAGACGAATTTGTAATAATTTATGAGAATTATTCAGACGATGAGGTCAATAGAATAGCAGATGACCTCAGAACCAAGATAAATAACATGAAAATCCCTAATAAAAAGGCACCTTCAAAATTTGTGACAATTTCTCAAGGAATACGAAATTCCGTTCCTAAGGAAGGAAATAAATTATGGGACTACATGTACGTGGCAGATATAGCCTTGTATGAAGGCAAAAAAGCAACTAAAGGCGAGATTGTTCTTCTGCATAAAACCACAGTTGCATCTTCAAGCCTTGATGATGCCCAAAGAAACTGAATTTATATCAATTGTTTGTACAAAGGAAACAGTTTATTTTACTGTTTCCTTATTTTTTTAATTTTTGGCTTATTATAGGCAACTGACACTTATGTCAAAGTACATTTTAGTTTACATAATATTTTTGACTTCTATAGTCAACAGGTTAAATTCGCACCCATAGTTATCGCAATATCGATTGTTTTTAAACAAGCCGTACTATAAGGCTTTCAAAAAACCGTTTAAAATTAATCCCCATTTTCCACAGAGTTATCCACACGACGTGGTTGTCGTTTTCTTGCATCACACGAGTCATTTTGTTTCTAATACAGTATAATTTTTATGAAAATTCAAACAATTTATGGTATTGTTTGGTTTACATAAATCATTATTTATAATCATTATGTCAACCACTATCCTATTTTAATGCGTTTTTCACTTGTTTTTTGCATTTAATATTGCATCTATAGGCCTCAATCCCTTGTCCAAAAGGCGTTTGCCTGATTTTTGACTGTGCTGGTCATTACGCGTGTATAACTCTTCCACTCTCGTGGAAAAAGATTCCTATATGAATAACTATTAAACCTTTCGTCTAATAACGCTACTATGCCCCTGTCCTCTTCTGTACGTATTACGCGCCCTGCAGCCTGTAGTACCTTGTTCATACCCGGATACCTGTATGCATAATCGAATCCGTCCTTACCCTCTTTTTCAAAAAAGCTCATAAGGATTTCTCTTTCATTACAAATCTGTGGAATACCAGTACCCACAACGATTACACCAATCAGACTGTCATTCTTAAGGTCTATACCTTCAGAGAATATTCCTCCCATTACACAGAATCCTATGGTGTTTTTATCCTCTTCTACTTCTATGTCAATGTGGATAACTTCGTTCAAATCCGCATGTGAATTTATATCATCCGTGTCAGTAATCTCAAAATGGCTCAGAAACTCTTCTCTGGCTTCTTCACTCATATAGTCATTTTGCACCAAAATCTCAGTTGTGCTTAAATCCGCATAGTTATCCACATAAACATCATATACTTCCTCAAGAAATACATGTGATGGGAAAAATACCATATAATTTCCCGGCTTGGAACTAACTATACTATCTATATAACTTGCTATCTTATGATATTCATCAGCACCACGCCTTGAATATTTGCTCGTAACATCACTACCAATAAGTATCTTGCACTGATCAGGATTAAATACGCTCTTGGCATATACTTCATAATCCTCATCTGTTCCGCCCAGCAGCTTTTTGTAATACTGGATAGGAAGAAGTGTTGCCGAAAATAATATTGTAGATACAGCTCTTTGCATACATTCTGACAGCTTCTTGGATGGATCAACGCAGAGAAGCTTAAGCATGAATGTATCATCCTCTTCAATCTCAGAATACATTGCATATAGTTCATCTACCCTGTCATAAGTAGACAGAAATCTTGAAATTCTAAAATAAAATTCAAGAATTTCATCTCTCTGTGGTCCCTCATTATTATTTTCCAGATATTCTGAAATGATGGTCGATAACCTATTGAGATTATTAGCAAAATCCTCTATTGAATCCAGTACTTCACATCCCGGACAACTGTCTCTAAGAACCTGTAAACTATTACTACACTTTCTCACATGTCCTGCTATTCTTGGATGGCTCTCACTAATAATAGCCTGGAGACTCTCAAATTCTTCCTGATAGATATCAGCACTATACATATCACGTCCTCTGTCAAGGAGGTTATGAGCTTCATCTACAAGATATATATATGGCTTTTTGTCGCCATCAGCCAGAAATCTTCTAAGATATACATATGGATCAAAAACATAGTTGTAATCGCAAATAATTCCATCTGCAAAAAGACTCAAGTCAAGCGACATCTCAAATGGGCACACTTCATGCTTCCTGGCATATTCTGCTATCGTCTCTCTGGTAAAATCATCCTCATTAGTTATAAGATCATAAATTGCATCATTTATCCTGTCATAATGCCCTTTGGCATATGGACATGCCTCTGGATTACAGTTACTTTGACCTATAAAGCATATTTTGTCCCTGGCTGTTATAGTGCAGGTCTTAAATCTCAATATCCCAGACTCTCTTAATGTATCGTATGCCTTTTCTGCTACTGTCCTTGTAATAGTCTTGGCTGTCAGATAAAAGATCTTATCTGCCTTACCTTCACCTATAGCCTTTACAGAAGGAAAAATAGTAGTAATTGTCTTACCAGTTCCTGTAGGTGCCTCCAAGAACAGCTTTCTGCCATGGACTATTGTTCTGTACACATGTCCTGCAAGCTCTTTCTGACCTTCTCTATATTCAAATGGGAACTGAAGCTTTTTAATAGAATCGGTCCTCGTCTGCCTCCAGTCATAAGTAAAATCGGACCATCTAAGATACCCTTTAATAAGGGCATTGAACCAGCCTGAAATCTCTTCAAACAGGTAATTATAATTAAAATATCTGATTTCCTCGGTATCTATGTTGCAATAAGTCATCCTGACTCTTATAGCTGAGAGATTATTCATAACCGCATAGAAATATGCATAGCACTTGGCCTGCGCCAGATGTACAGAAACCGGCTCTTTCATCTTGGACAAGTCTCTATAAGTACCCTTAATCTCATCAATAAGCGGAACCTCGCCAAAATCATATGGTCTTAAGATATTACCATCTGATACCGCAATAGAAGGATCCTGATATAATTCATTCTCATCGGCTTCCTGTCCGCTATCTAGAATTCCATCTGCTCTTCCCTCTATTACCAGCTGATATCTGCCTGTATCATAGGTGAATTTAAGAGGAACCTCGGCATGATATTCAGCCCCCATCCTCTTCTGAATCATCCTATGAATCCTGCTGCCTTCCTGCATGGCATTATCAGATCCAGTATGTATTCTGTTATCTATATTTCCTGCACGTAACATGAACTCCACTAGTCCACGCACAGATATCTTTATTTCATCCATATATATCCGCCCATAACTTATCTAGAATACATCATTTTCTTCAATTTGAGATTAAAAAATGTTGAAAAAAACTCCCTATGTATTTTAATACATAGGGAGTTCTAAGACCATAATAAATTTATGTAATATCAAATTAGCAATGA
>CAMJFD010000249.1 GCA_946404845.1 uncultured Butyrivibrio sp.
CTGGAGACTTCATTTCCCAGGAACATAGCAGTATAATATGCCTCATCTGCAACAGGTATATCACTTGTACCTCCAGTTACAACCGCAATATTACCATTCCCATTAGGTTCTGGCATATTACCAACTACAGCAACTCTGCCACTTTCATAGTATTTATAATCTGATATTTGATCCTGAACAATACTGCTCTTTTCAGCATCAATTCGAGTTATCAGTATATTATTCTGTCCATTGTTCTTCATGGTATTAACTATGCCAATTATCTGCTCAGCACTCTTGCCGGCACCGTATATAACTTCACCAGCGCCCTGCCTGATTCCTCTGTGCATATCAACCTTGGCATAGCCAGTATCTACAAAAGGAGCTTTTTTGAGTTCCAGTTCAGCCTCTTCTATACTGACGGTCCCGTCTTTTATACCATTTAATAAATTTCTGATATCTTTAGACATAACATATCTTCCTTTTGCCTATTACTTTTTATTCGTATTTATAGTCTCATTCATACTACCAGTTCTATATCCCATTAAATCAAGAGTTATATATGTAAATCCAATCTGTTTGAATTCTCTATATATCTTCTCTCTTACAGAATCACCAGCAATCACTTTAATATCTTCTGGACTTACCTCTATCCTGGCAATATTGTCGCCATGAATTCTGACTCTGAACTGTTTAAATCCCATAGAGAATAACAGATCTTCCGCCTTATCTACCATTCTCAGCTTGTCAGCCGTAATGCGCTCGCCATATACAAATCGTGATGCAAGGCAAGCAAATGAAGGCTTATCCCATGTCGGAAGATTCAAATCCTTGGAATATTCTCTTATCTCTGCCTTAGTAAGTCCACACTCTCTAAGCGGACTTATTACATCCAACTCTTCTATAGCCTTTAGACCTGGTCTATAATCGCCCAGATCATCCATATTAGAGCCTTCCAGCAGATATTTTACACCGTTTTGCGTAGCCAGAACCTTCATTTTACTAAAAAGAGTTTTTTTACATATATAACATCTATTCTCTGGATTTCTTGCATATTCTTCAATTTTTATTTCCTGTGGATCAAATACTATCTGCTTTATACCTTCCTTTTGGCAAAAAATTCTTGCCTCATCTTTTTCTCTTTGTGGAAACGACTCAGAACTTCCTGTTATGGCAATACACTTATCTCCGAGTTCGTCATGTGCAACCTTTAACAGGAATGTAGAATCCACTCCGGAAGAAAATGCTATTGCCACACTTCCAAGCTGTCTAATATATTCTTTAAGCCTCTCAAGCTTATTATCTATCATTTTTAACCTCATTTTATTCAAATACTTCAGCACACCTTACAAGTTCATCAATAATACCTATGTGTTGTGGACACGCACGTTCACACTGACCACATCTGATACAGTCTGAAGCCTTGCCGGCATCTGTAATTGCTCTGTTATATTCACCTTTTGCTCTATCGTCCTGTCCCCAGATCAGCTTCTTATTCATAGCTGAAAATATATCTGGAATCCTTATCTTCATAGGACATCCATCTGTACAATAATGACATGCAGTGCAAGGAATTGATTCAATCTGTTCAAGCGCTTTCTGGGCATTTCTGATAGCTTCCTGTTCCTTGTCATCAAGTGGTTTGAAATGTTCCATATATGACAGGTTATCAGCCATCTGTTCAATATTAGACATTCCTGAAAGTACTGTAATCATTCCATCAAGCGATGCCACAAATCTGATAGCCCATGATGCAAAAGAGGCATCTTTATTAGCATCCAGTAGTACCTTCTGAACTGAGCTGTGTGGATTAGCAAGCGCACCACCCTTTACAGGCTCCATTACAACTATTGATTTACCATGTTTTCTCGCAACTTCATAACATGCGCGTGATTCAACATCTGGATTTTCCCAGTCTGCATAATTTATCTGCAACTGTACAAATTCAGCATCAGGATGCTTGGTCAGAAGTTCATCCAGCATCTTGGCACTATCATGAAATGAAAATCCCCAATGCTTAATAAGGCCTTTCTCCTTCTGCTCTTTGACATAATCCCATAGCCCATATTGGTCATATTTATCTATATTGCCTGAGCCGATAGCATGTAAGAGATAATAGTCAATATATCCTGCACCTGTTCTCTCAAGACTCACATTCAGCTGATTCTTGGCATCTGCTTCATCTCTGGCAGCGCCCGCATTTAATTTAGTTGCAATTGTATAGCTATCTCTTGGATATCTATCTACAAGAGCAAGTTTTGCAGCCTTCTCCGACTCTCCACCATCATATACATATGCCGTATCAAAATATGTCTGACCGGCTTTCATGAACATATCGACCATCTCCTTGGTCTCTTCTATATTGATACTGCCATCAGTATTTTTTGGTAATCTCATTAAACCAAAGCCCAGCTTTGGTGTATCCTCTCCAAAATATTTTGCCATAATAATCTCCATTCCTTTTTTAGTCATAATTTCCTATTCTAAAAAAATTGCCTACAACTATATTTTACATGCATGGATACTTTTTGTGAACTATAAAATTCCTAATTCTTACGGTAATCAGTTAGCTTGCATGTTGTAGGAAACTCGTAAAAACGTCAACAAAAATATTGTACGAAAATAAAAAATTTTTTTAGGAATTATTTTACTAAAGCAGTATTTATAAGACACCGATATATTAATTACCCACCAAAAAGGGGTCTGTTTTCTATTGCTTTCTGGCAGTTAAGATCTGGTGGAGATTCTAAATTCAGGGAGGTATTAGAATATGAAAATGAAGGATTATGCAAGGAGTTTTTCTATAGCATTACTAAGTGCAATTCTCGTTATCAATGTATCACATAATATCTTAATTTCATATGCAAGTGACAATACCTTGCCATCAGGTAATGTGGTTGTTACAGAAGAATATCTCATTCCTGATGAAACAGGTATATCCAGCAGATATGTACTGCTTGCCTGCAATAAAACCGATTCTAATATTGCAATCTCAGCCGAGTTCTATGCTGTAGATAATGACGGTGCAGTTATCGCAACTGTTACCGACTATGTAGATGCCGTTCGAAAAGGTCAGGAATTCATATTATATGGACAGTTCAAAAAAGAAGTTGTAGAAAACGCCACAAATTTCAGATATATGCTATCATTTGATTGCACTGATAAATGTGCTTATGATGCGGTTGATATTAAAACAGAAGCCAAAGCGGATAGTACTGTAATAGATGTAACAGGCATTAATTATGCTCATAAAGACGTTGAGGGCATCAATGTAAGAGCTATATTCTATAGCGAAGATACCCCCGTAGCCTTTGACTACGTCAATATAGCAGACAGTGGATATCTGCTGCATAGCGGCAGTACCAATTATCAGCAGATAGGAACTGTTAATATTCCATTTGATGACTATATTGTAACTTATACATCCTGCGGATTCTGATATAATAATTATATGATGAAGGTGTCAAAAGTATCTTTTGACACCTTATGATATACGAATTG
>CAMJFD010000250.1 GCA_946404845.1 uncultured Butyrivibrio sp.
AGCACCTGTTCTGGTATTTGTACTCGTTGTATCTGCACTTGCACAAGGTGATGAAAAATTAGATAGCAGATTTGGACTTGTAATTGCACTTTATATTATTAGTACATTACTTGCATCCATGACAGCTGTATTTGGAAGCTTTATGTTCCCACAGACACTGGTTCTTGGTGAAGTTGCACAGGCTGACACTATTCCAACAGGAATCGGAGAGGTACTTAAAAAGCTCCTTACAGATATGGTTGCAAATCCTATATCATCAATTACAGAAGCTAAATATATTGGTATCCTGTTCTGGGCTATTATTATTGGTTTTGCAATGAAAAAGGTTGCTGGAAATTCTACTAAAGAGTTCCTTGCAAACACAGCAGACGCAGTATCACAGGTAGTTCGCTGGATCATCAATCTTGCACCTTTTGGAATCATGGGTATTGTATATACTAATGTTTCAACAAACGGACTTGCAATATTCACAACATATGGAAAGCTCCTGGCTCTTCTTGTTGGATGTATGCTGGTTGTAGCGCTTGTGGTTGATCCGCTTATTGCATTTATCGTACTTAGACGTAATCCATATCCACTTGTACTTAGATGCCTTAGAGAATCGGGTGTTACAGCGTTCTTTACAAGAAGTTCAGCTGCTAATATTCCTGTAAATATGGAATTATGTAAAAAGCTTGGTCTTGATAAAGAAATGTATTCTGTATCAATTCCTCTTGGAGCAACAATCAATATGGACGGCGCAGCTATTACAATCGCAGTTATGACACTTGCTGCGGCTAATACAGTAGGAATATCTGTTGATCTTCCATCAGCGCTTGTATTATCATTCCTTGCAACACTTGGTGCATGCGGTGCATCTGGAGTAGCTGGAGGATCACTTCTCCTTATTCCTATGGCATGTTCACTCTTTGGAATATCACAGGATATTGCCATGCAGGTAGTTGCAGTTGGATTTATTATTGGTGTAATTCAGGATTCAGTTGAGACAGCTCTTAACTCAGCTGGAGATGTTATGTTTGCTGCAACAGCTGAGTATCATCAGTGGAAAAAAGATGGCAAAGACCTTCCATACTTCCTTGGTGGAAACAAAAAAGTAGATATCTAATAATAAATAATATCTGAATAATTAAGCCCTTCTGGTAGTTGAACCAGAAGGGCTTTTAATACCTCTTATTTAGTTTTATTTGCCGTTTTTACGCTTTGAACTGTATTCTTCCTTATAACCCTTACTATTCATAGTAAGATGTCTTGGAAGGCCTTCTACCATCATAGGAGAGTAGTCACCCTGAATAAGTGGTTTGACGTAATCCACGAATTCTTCTGTTACGTAATTACCTTCTTTGTTGATCCATTCTCTTGGAACAAGTTTTTCACCATTAGCAATGCGGTGTACATCATATACACCAGTTGAACTCTGGTAAGGATCATCAGATATTCTGTCAATTACGACCATTACACCAGAAGTACCTTCATCAGCGGCCTTAACAGCAGCACCACCAACCATGAAAGCTTCGTTTATATCGATACGGCTTGCAAGATGAGAAGCAGCTCTCTGAAGTGTTGAGAACTCAACGGCTCTTGTCTTACAACCGAGCTTTTCATGAATATGATTAGCAAGGTAAGAAGCAGTACCTGTCATCTGAATATGACCAAATGCATCTGCGGAATCTGAACCAGCTGAGAACTGGCAGATATAGGTTCCTTCCACATTTTTGATACCCTCTGATACGGCTGCTACTACGATATCCTGTTTCTTTAACAGGTTTTCAACAGATTCTGTGAATTTGTCGATATCGAATGGTAATTCTGGCAGGTAGATGAGATCAGGGCCATCACAGTCCTCGCCCTTTGAAAGAGCAGTTGCACCTGTAAGCCAGCCGGCATTTCTACCCATTACTTCGATGATAGTTACATTTTTTTTCTTATAAGAAAATCCGAGACAGTCTCTTATAACCTCTTTTGTACTGGTACCAATATACTTGGCTGCGCTGCCATATCCTGGTGTGTGGTCTGTAAGAGCAAGGTCATTATCAATTGTCTTAGGACAACCGATGAAACGCTGCTTTGCACCAGTCAGGATAGCGTAATCTGCGAGCTTCTTGATGGTATCCATGGAATCATTACCACCGATGTAGATGAATACTTCAATATCCATTTTGTCGAGGAGTTCGAAAATTCTCTCATATATTGATTTATCTTCGTGAATCGCTGGAAGCTTGTAACGACAAGTTCCAAGAAATGCGGATGGAGTTCTCTTGAGAAGCTCAAGGTCTAACTCATTTTTGATATAGTCTGATAGATCAACATATTGTTCATCTAAGTAACCTTGTATGCCGTAACGCATACCATAGACTTTATTGAACCCCCTGTCCATAGCTGTTTTGTACACGCCCGCAAGACTAGAATTGATGACAGCAGTAGGGCCCCCTGACTGTCCGACGAGAACATTACCCTTCATAAAGAAGTTCCCCCTTTCAGTTATGTCTCATAAAATTAGAAAAAAATCTGAAAATCATCACACATAATGTGTACGATAAATTGATTATAACATAATAGTCTGTAAATATGCGATAAAAAAGGATTTTTTTGCAAAAAAACCTGAAAATAGAAAGGCGTTTTTTGAAATTGTATATCAGTAATTCGTCTAAAAAAATTATTAAAAAAATATATTCAAAGTTGCCAAAAAAAATTATTTAGTGTATATTTCGTAATTGTGAGATTTATTATATAGAAGAAACTCATAATTTTATATATTCGGACAATTAAAGAGGGGATATTTTAATGGCAACAGAAACTAAGACTAAAGCAAAGTCAAAGGCAAAGACTAAAGCTAAGGCAAAACCAAAAAAGAATCTACTGATAGTTGAGTCTCCAACAAAGGTTAAGACTATAAAAAAATTCCTTGGGGATAACTATGAGATAGCGGCTAGTAATGGTCATATCAGAGATCTTCCTAAGAGTACTATGGGAATTGATATCGAAAATGACTATGAGCCAAAATATATTACTATAAGGGGCAAAGGTGAACTTCTTGCAGCACTTAGACGTGAAGTCAAAAAGGCTGATAAAATATATCTTGCAACCGATCCGGACCGTGAAGGTGAAGCAATTTCATGGCATCTTATATCTGCACTCAATCTAGATAAGGGTGATAAGAACGTTGCCAGAATAACATTCAATGAGATCACTAAATCAGCGGTTAAGGAATCTCTTAAAAATCCAAGAGACATAGATATGAATCTTGTAGATGCACAGCAGGCAAGACGTGTACTTGACAGAATTGTTGGTTACAGCATTTCACCACTTCTGTGGGAGAAAATCAAGAGAGGGCTTAGTGCCGGCCGTGTACAGTCTGTTGCGCTTAGAATTATCTG
>CAMJFD010000251.1 GCA_946404845.1 uncultured Butyrivibrio sp.
AAGAAGTGTAAGCTCATACTGAGCAAGCTTTTCAAGAACTTCAGGCTTCTTGTTACCAGCACCGAGCTCATTTTCCATATCTTTAACAACTTCTGGGATACGAGCATCACCAGCATGCTTATTGAATGCTTCAAAGAGGTCAAGCTCTGAGTTCTCTTCGATTTCAGCGCCCAGATTATAGAGCTGCTGAATAGGTGCATTACATGCAAGGAAGTTCATTGGACGTGGTCCGAATGAAATAATCTTAAGATCTGCTACTCCAACGAGAGCACGAGCGATTGGTACAAACTCGTTGATCATCTTAGCGCATTCTTCTGCTGTTCCTACTGGATATTCTGGAATATAAGCCTTTGTATTTCTCAGCTTAAGATTATAGCTGGCATTGAGCATACCACAATAAGCATCTCCTCTACCATCCATAAGATCGTTCTGTGATTCTTCTGCAGCAGCTACGAACATCTTAGGTCCGTCAAAGTGCTTTGCAAGAAGTGTTTCAGAAATTTCTGGACCGAAGTTACCAAGATATACGCACAGAGCGTTACATCCGTTCTTCTTGATATCTTCAAGAGCTTCTACCATCTGGATTTCGCTCTCGATAATACAAACTGGACACTCATAAATGTCTTCTGCATCATAGTTCTTCTTGTATGCAGCAACAAGTGCCTCTCTTCTAGATGTAGCCAGTGATGCTGGGAAGCAGTCACGGCTAACTGCAACAATACCCACTTTTACCTTTGGTATATTAATCATATTCAACCTCCTACAGTTGCTGACTGCCCCAAGCAAGGCGGGCAGTCAGTTATTATCTTATTTATTTTTGATGGAAAAAAATTTCTCCATTGCCTTTTGTTTTTATAAATCTTAAGATCAAAGACTAGCCAGTGTCTTATAATCTTCCTTCAGATCCTTGTACAGTTTCTGATACAGCTTGTGGTACTGATCATACTTAGTTACATTCTCTGCAACTGGTGATGTAGCTGACTTCTCACTGATGAGCTTGTCACATGCTGACTCTACGCTGTCATAGATACCAGCACCTACACCTGCAAGAATAGCAACACCAAGAGCTGGGCCCTGTTCCTGCTGAATTGTCTTAACATCACAGTTGTACAAATCTGCGAGCATCTGTCTCCAGATTGGGCTCTTACCGCCGCCACCGCAGGCCATCATCTGTGTAATGTTAACGCCCATCTCTTTGAGGATATCATTACAATCACAAAGTGAGTATGATACGCCTTCCATAACTGCTCTTAATAAGTGCTTCTTGGAATGAACTCCTGAAAGTCCGAAGAATACACCTCTGCAGTCTGGATCAAGATGTGGTGTTCTCTCACCCATCAGATATGGCAGATAGATGAGCTTGTCGCTTCCAACTGGAACTGATTCGATATCCTTATTAATGAGATCGTATGAATCGCATCCCTGTTTCTCAGCCTCCAGAACATAGTCCTGGCAGAAGTTATCTCTGAACCACTTAAGTGACATACCAGCAGCCTGAGTAACTCCCATAATGTGCCATGCGCCTGGAACTGCGCAGCAGCATGTATGTACACGACCCTCAGGATCGATACTAACCTTATCTGTGTGAGCAAATACAACACCTGATGTTCCGATTGTTGTGAACGCTCTTCCTTCTCTAACTACACCTGTACCGATTGCAGCTGCAGCATTATCTCCAGCGCCACCAACTACAACTGTATCTGTGCTGAGGCCGAGCTTGTCAGCAACTTCTGGTAGAAGTGTTCCTGTTACTTCACAAGACTCATAGAGTTTACCAAGATAAGACTTGTCTATACCGAGCTTGTCCAGAACTTCATCAGACCACTGTCTCTTGGCGATATCCATCAGCTGCATACCACTTGCATCAGAAACCTCTGCTGCAAATACACCTGTAAGGACATATCTGATATAATCCTTAGGCAGTAATATGTGTCTGCATCTTGCATAATTCTCTGGCTCATTCTTACGAACCCACAGAATCTTGGCAGCTGTCCATCCTGTAAGAGGAGGATTAGCTGTGATTTCTATCCATTTCTCTCTAGGCATGATCTTCAGCATATCTTCTACTTCAGCGCCTGTTCTCTGGTCACACCAGATGATTGAAGGTCTGATTACTTCACCCTTCTCATCCAGCATTACAAGACCATGCATCTGTCCTGATATACCGATACCCTTAACGTCATCAGCAGGTACCTTTGATTCTGCTACAACGTTTTTTACTGTTTCAAGAACGGCATCTCTCCAGTCTTCTGGCTTTTGATCTGCCCATCCGTTATGTTCCTGATATAAAGGATACTCTTTTGAACTAGAAGCGATTACGGTTCCCTCTTCATCAAACAAAACTGTTTTCGTTGCAGAAGTACCAACATCAATTCCTATTAAATACCTCATAATTTTTCTCTCCATAATTTGTTCGGTTACTAAACTAACTAAAAATATAATACATGATTTCTCCAAAATATGCACTAAAAAAATGTACAAACTTTTATTTATTTTTTTGTGGGTATTACTAAAAATGAAAAAACAGACGAATATTCACCATTTATTCGTCTGCTTATAAAAGATTATTTCCTATATATAATTACAAATCCCTATTCAGATAATCATTATAATTAGCATTTGCAGCAAGGCTTTCCTTCTTATCCTTCCATGCACTTATATCACTACTGATTGCCAGCATTTCATCCACTATCAGCTCTGCGCTATGTGGCTGCACATTAACAAGATATGAAGTCAGTCTGTCCATAGCCTTTGGACTTCCAAGCTGCTGGGCCATCGCATCTCCGAGCTGTTGTGGAAACCCGAGCTCAACAACTGCATCTACCAATCTGTTCCTTGCAATGTTCCATTCGTTCACATCCATTTCCTCCTAGTTATAATTATCTGATTTTGTTACATTAGATCCAGGAATAGTCTCCACCTGTAACTGCAAGGCTCAGAAGTGTATCATATTTCTCTACATTTTCGCCTTCCACTGTTTCAAGGAGAACCGCATCCTCTGCTACTTCTGGCATTTCCTCATCAGGTCCTATCTCCATATCAGCTTCTTTGCCGCAATATGGGCATACCATCTTAGGTACTATCTTAACATCCAGAAACCTTGTTCCGCATGCCTTACATTCATAGAATCCTGCAACCTGTGTTCCATCTGGTACGTAATACATCCTTCACTACCTCCTACGTGTATTTACTCTTGTTATTATACATTAATAAATCTCATCAGCCTAATGTTGTGTACTACCAGCCGATGATTATAAAACCACGAACCTGACATATTAGTGGCAAAACACTATATTTTCTGCTTACAATTTATTTATACAATGACTTTTTGTCACTTCGTTCCAAAAGTCATGCAAATAGGCCAATTGAAATCG
>CAMJFD010000252.1 GCA_946404845.1 uncultured Butyrivibrio sp.
ATCCATATACATGCTGCATTTATAGACATATACTATTATCCATAATCATCCGCAGCTATTGTGATCAGATAGTATTGCCTCCACAATTCCTTCTGCAGTAGCCTTCTGAGCTACAATACAATCATATACTCCAGCCTCCGTAAGAGCCTTTTGTGTATACTTACCAATGCAAACAGGTCTTACACCTTCTGGTACTACTCCGCCATTTTGCATAAATAGTCTTACACCCTCTGCACTTGCAAAAGTTATATAGTCATAAACTCCATCCATCAAACATACACGTTCTATCTGTTCTGATATATGATCATTTACAACCGTATCATATAATGCTATTTCATCAAATGATACACCTGCTTTTTGCAATTTAGATGCAAGAACATCATTTCCCTTTGAAGCTCTTGGTATGAGTACATTGTATCTGCTTGTAGAATCAACTTTATTACCGATAACATACTCATCTTTTTTACTTGCATTAGCTCTTTGAATTATGAGCCTAGCCAGTCCATCCGAAGTGTATTCATCAGGAATTCCATCAGCATTTATTCCATATTCCTTAAGATAACTGGCTGTACCACTTCCAATTGCAAGAATATCTATTTTATAAAGGCTTCTGATATCTACTCCGCTCTTATTAAGCCTTTCCATGAATATCCTAATGGCATTTCTACCTGTAAAAGCTATAGCTCCATATTCTCTGTTGATAATACCCGAAACCACTTTGTCTACTTTATGTTCTTGTTCTATTTCTTTAATCTGTAAAACAGGTAATTTAGTTACTCTTGCCCCATGCTCCTGCATAAGTTCTTCTTCTCTTTTACAGAAGTCCATTGTTCCGCAGGCAATAATATTTATGCCTTCAAGACCATCTCTTACATCGCTGTTAAGATCAAGTTCCGATACCTTGCCTACAACAATTATTGCAGGTGAGGTGACATTAGAATCCGCCTTA
The DNA here is from genome assembly GCA_946404845.1 of uncultured Butyrivibrio sp. Lineage (GTDB taxonomy): Bacteria > Bacillota > Clostridia > Lachnospirales > Lachnospiraceae > Butyrivibrio. Next base: position 950 of record CAMJFD010000252.1, read on the forward strand.
CATCTATCAGTAATAGTACCCAGAGTTCCTCTTAGTACATACTGATTGATCATCGTTCCATTACTTATAACTGCTGCAGGGATATTCTCATCCATTCCTGAGCTGATAAGGCTATCTGTAATATTTCCTATTGCTCCCAGTCCCATTAGGAATACCAGTGTTCCACTCGTATGTGCAAGTGCTTCAAAATCTATCTCATCCTGCAGTTCTCCACTTGCAGTATGTCCAGTTATTACTGTAAAAGACCTTGCCATATTTCTGTTAGTTACAGGAATCCCTGCAGCCATAGGAACTGCCACAGCAGAAGTTATTCCTGGAACGACTTCATATGGAATCCTATTTTTCTTAAGTTCTTCACACTCTTCCGGACCTCTCCCAAAAACAAATGGATCTCCGCCTTTTAGTCTTAGTACAGTATTTCCTTCCATGGCCTTTTGTACTATGAGCCTGCTAATTTCATCCTGTTTCATAGAATGGTGTCCGGCTCTCTTACCGGCATATATTATTTCTGCATCTGCGCGGCACAATTCAAGAGCCTCTATATCTACAAGGCTGTCATATATAATTACGTCACATTTCTGCAAGAGCCTTTTGACCTTAACCGTCATATATTCAATATTTCCAGGTCCCGCTCCTGCTATATATACAAATTTTCTTTTCACTAATTATTTATTCCTTAATTTAATCTGTTCTCTAATATCGTCTACAGCTGTATCTATTTCTTCTATATTGCAGGTTCTAACTGCTATATCACTATTTTTATAAAAAGCTGATATCTTAATCTGATTTTTTGTTTCAGGCAGGTATTTGATATTAACAGCTGCTGCATCATGACAGTCTGCATTTAACATTTTCATTAGAGCTCTTTCATGATCAAAAATAAATTTAGTGTTTGCATCATTTATTTCTGAAATAATATCTGCTACAGGATTTCCTGCAATTGTCTCTACAGCTATTATCCCCTGGCATGAAGCCGGAATCATATATTCATCAGGAACAGGGACAGCAATTATTCCGTTTTCTGCAAGATTAATTCCAAGTCTCTTAATTCCAGCTGATGCTAGTAGTGTTGCATCACATTCTCCTACTGCAAGTTTGGTCAGCCTTGTAGGAACATTACCTCTTAGAAGCGTAGTACTGCTTCCAGGCAGAAGTCTCTTAATAAGCTCTTCTCTTCTGGGACTGGAAGTTCCGATAGTAATATTGAAATTCATATTATTATGGATTTCAGCATCTTCTTTATTCTGCAGATTACTAATATATTCAAGTGCTTTTCTAGCATCTGGATTTGTATTATTATCTGCAATGATAAACAAATCAGCATCATCTTCTCTTGGAAGCACAGCTGGAATTATAAATGGTTCAGGTGTATAAGATGGCATATCCTTACCACTATGAACAGCAATATCTATATCACCTGCTGCAAGGCGCTCTTCTATCTCTTTGAGGAAGAGTCCTTTACCGCCAATTGCAGCAAGCGATTTATCTGTTATCTTATCTCCGCTTGTCTTGATAATTACATTTTGAATTTCTATTTCCGGATGTTTCTCATGAATAAGGTCTGCGACTATCTGCACTTGTTTAAGAGCCAGCGCGCTTCCCCTTGTACCAACTCTGATAATATTCATACCTGTCCTCATATCTTGAAATAATTAACCCGCATTTATCAGTTCATTTAGTAGTTCTCTTAATATCACAGCCCTTTTAGCCTGATCCGGCTCGCTCTTTTTGAGTTTTTCTCTCTCTTTTCCCATAATATCAGCGATTTCTCCAATATTATCAGGGAGATTATCCTTTAGAATATCTCTTATATACTGCGTTATAACAGGGCCTTTACCGCCACTTGATATACCACATATAATATCTCCATTTTTGTAAATAGAAGAAAAAATAAAACTACACAGCTCTGTATCATCAACTACGTTAATCGGTATTCTTCTGGATTTACAATAGCTACTAATTATAATATTCACGTCTCTGTTATTTGTAGCAGCTACTACAAAGCTGATATTACCTTCTCGTAGCTCTTCATCTAGAAGTGCCTCCGTAAATTCTGCCTTAATAATCTTTACATCATTACAGACAGACATTTTCTCTATCTCTTCATCTATCATAGGGGCTATTACTACAACTTTAGCCCCGTACTCCAGAACGTCTTTTATCTTTCTCGATGCTACTTTGCCGGCTCCTATAACTACAACCTTGGTATCATCAAGATTTATATATAATGGAAAATAAGCCATAATTCACTCCATCTTTTATATCTGAATTAAATAAGGTTTCCAAGTAACCAGTCTGCTATTTGTTCTACCTGTTCTTTATCTGCTTTTTTTCTAAGGCCATATACTAATTTATCAATTCCATTTGTCGATATCATTTCCCGTATTTCCGGAAGT
>CAMJFD010000253.1 GCA_946404845.1 uncultured Butyrivibrio sp.
ATCTAAATACAGATTTCCTCAGAACAGCGAAGGCAAGACTTGAATATACCTGTAAGGATGGAGAGCAGGTGTATGCTCCAAATTATACTTACATGGGATTTAGATATATAAGCGTTGAAGGAATTGATGCTGCTGACGTAGATGTTACAGCAATAGCTCTTTATTCTGATATAGAAGAAAACGGCAGCTTTGAATGCTCTAATGAAGGCCTCAATAAACTGCAGAACAATATAAGATGGGGAGCAAAATCAAATTTTGTAGAGATACCTACAGATTGCCCTCAGCGCGATGAGAGAATGGGCTGGACTGGTGATATAGCAGTATTTGCGCCAACAGCTGTTTATAACTTCAAAATGACAAGGTTCCTTACCAAGTGGCTTCGTGACATGAGAGCAGAGCAGAATAAGACAGGCGGAATACCTAATACTATTCCTTCACAGGGATATGGTTTCCCAGTAACAATGCCGGTTATGGCCATAGATTTCTGGGGAGATGCTTCAGTCCTCGTGCCTTGGGCTCTGTATCAGGCAACAGGAGATTTAAAAGTCTTAGAAGATAACTACGACATGATGCGAAGATATGTAAATGCCTGCAAAGGCTGGGCCGGACTTTTTTCATTTGGACAAAACAGATATATATGGAATACACCAAGCGTATTTCACTTTGGAGACTGGGTAGCACCGGATGTTCCTAAGATGAGTCAGTGGCAGGGCAGAAGTAAATGGACTGCGACAGCATCACTTGCTCATACAAGTGCTATTTTATCTAAGATTGCAAGAGAACTTGGTAAAACAGAAGATGCTGATCATTATGACAAGATCTATAGAGCAACTTCCAAGGCATACAGAGCAAGATTCATGGATAATACAGCACATCTTAAGGGACAAGAGTTCCAGACTGGATATGTTCTGCCAATACATTTTGGAATGCTGGAAGAAGAGGATAGACGTAATGCAGCAAAGGCTCTTGATGATATGGTTAGAAATAATAACTACTGCATAGGAACAGGATTTCCTGGAACTCCATATATTTTATTTGCTCTTGCAGATAACGGATACGTGGAGGATGCCATGAGGATGCTCTTAAATGACAAGTGCCCATCATGGCTCTATGAAGTTAAGGTAGGAGCAACAACCATCTGGGAGAGATGGGATGGCCTAGATGAAAATGGTAACTGTCCAATTGGAGACGATGGAACAGACAAGATGATTTCATATAATCACTACGCTTCAGGAGCGGTAGGTGACTTTATGTACAGAAGAGTACTTGGAATAGAACCTATAGAGCCTGGATATAAGACATTCAGGGTTGCACCTCTTGTAACAGATTCAATTACAAGTGCAAAGGGATGCGTAGGTACCCCATATGGAGACATAAAGGTGAGCTGGGAACAGACTGAAAACAGTCGTAAGATGGAGATCAGCGTACCTGTTGGTACAAAGGCTGAGGTTACATTAAACGGCACAGAAACAGTTGTACTGGAAAGTGGCAATCACCTTTTGTGAGGAGAGAATATAAATGAGTAAGCAAAGTTTTTTTGAAAATCCATTATTAAAGACAAGGATCAAGACAGCAGAAGTAAAGCCTAAGGAAATGATCATCGGTTATTTCCTGGCACCATTTTGCGCACTTATATCCAATGCAATATTTGCATCATATTTAAACAGATATTATTCAGATGTAATAGGCTGGACAGATACAGGACGATTTGGTAATTTCTCAGCATTGCTGCCTATGATCTCAGTTATTTTTGTAGTAATAGGTAATCTGTTCGTAGGTCACCTTATGGACAACACGAGAACCAGTCAGGGTAAGGCAAGACCATACTTATTATTATCTGCACCACTTGTAACTCTTGCTATAGCTCTTCTATTTATGACACCTATAGATTTGAGCCCTACAGTACAGATGATATGGATTGCTCTTTCCTATAACATTTACTATTCAATAGCATATCCTTTTTATTACACATCACATAGTTCAATGGTTGCACTTTCAACAAGAGATTCTGATAAGAGAGGACTTCTTGCTACATTCTCTAATGCATCAGGTGTTGCTGCTGTAGGATTTGGAGCAAGTATAGTTATTCCAATCCTTCTTCAGAGCTACCTGTTCGTAGAAGAGAACGGGGTTATCAATCAGGCACTCAGCTATCAGAACTGGCGCAACATTATGGTAGTCCTGTGTCTTATAACAGCACTGGCAATTTTACTAGAATACTTTTTTACAAGAGAGAGAATTACAGAAGAGAATATCAAGCTCAATATTGTAGAAAAAAAGCTTCCTATGAAACAGCAGGTTGCAGCCTGTGTTAAGGAAAAATACTGGTGGTTCATCATCTTGTATTTCCTGTTATTCCAGTTCGGAGGTCTTGTAAAAAATGGTTCCATGAACTACTACTGCAGATGGATGTTTGATGGAATTACAACAGAGTCAGCAGCAGGAACAGCAATGGGTGTTCTCGGAGCTATAGGTGGTATTCCTACAGCAATCGGTATGTTCCTTGCATGGCCAATAGCCAATAAGCTGGGTAAGCAGAGAGCAGTTACTTACGGCCTTGCACTTTCAGTAATAGGCGGTCTGGCAAGTTTTATAAATGTCAATAATTTTGTAATCGTATGTATCGGAGTTGTATTAAAGGGTATCGGATCAATACCAGCCATGTACGTTACACTGGCACTTCTATCTGATGTACTTGATCATCTGGAAGCCAAAAATGGATTTAGAAGTGACGGATTTACAATGTCAGTTTATGGCGCAATTATGGTCGGTATGACAGGACTTGGAAATGGAATTATAAATGCATTATTATCTGCAAGCGGATACGATGCTATGGCTACTGTCCAGAACGACAGTGTTAAGGCTATGCTGGTAATCTGTTACCTCGGCGTTGAACTTGTATGTTATGCAGTACTTGTAGTACTTACAAGCTTCCTCAAGGTTGAAAAACATATTGAAGAGGATCACAAGATCATCAGAGAGAATCAGAAAAAAGCCGTTCTCGCAGAAGGTAGAGAATGGGTTGACCCAGATAATCAGCTGTAATTTATATACGGAATTAAATTTCCGATTACGACAGAAAAATGACAGATGGCGTAAGTTAAGAGCATAAAGATTTTTTGATGCTAATATAAGCTTAAAGGAGCTGCATAAATAGAAGGTAAATGCAGCAAATAAATTATGGAAAATAGCAAAAGTATTAATAGGTAATTGCGAAACTCGCTTTGCGCGTTCGCAATCTTGAATTTAGACAAGGAA
>CAMJFD010000254.1 GCA_946404845.1 uncultured Butyrivibrio sp.
AAAACGCAGCCAAGTGCTGCATAAATCTTTAACAGATAAACCATATCTGGATAACTGTTTTTAAATAAAAGTGTTACAAGAACTACTGCTAGTATGCATTTGAGCATATCGCCAAAAAGTACTGTGAAACCAGCTTTGGCACCCATTACTCTAAGTGTGTTAGTCGTACCGGCATTACCACTTCCAACCTTTCTGATATCTACTCCTTTCATTTTGCCGTAAATAACAGCTGTCTGAATGGTACCAAAAAGGTATCCTATAAGTAAGCAAACTAATCTAATCATGGCTCAGCCTTTGTCCTTCCTCTCTCTTATAAAGAATTTTAATGGAGTACCTTTAAATCCAAAGGTCTCTCTGATCTGATTTTCTATATACCTTGTATATGAGAAATGCATCAGTTTTTTATCATTAACGAAAATAACAAATGTAGGTGGCTTAACAGCAACCTGAGTAATGTAATATAGTTTGAGCATTTTACCCTTGTCTGATGGTGGCTGCTGCATAACAACTGCCTGTGCCATAATTTCATTAAGCACACCTGTTGCTACTCTCATTGAATGGTTTTCATTAACAATATCAATCATCTCATAGAGCTTTACAAGTCTCTGTCCAGTCTCTGCAGATATGAAAATAATCTCTGCATAACTCATGAATGAAAGAGTTGAACGAATCTTTTTAGTAAATTCATTTACAGTCTTATTATCTTTTTCTATAAGATCCCATTTATTAACCGCAATAATAATGGCCTTACCCTGATCATGGGCAATACCTGCTATCTTGGCATCCTGCTCTGTTACGCCTTCATCAGCATTAATTACAAGAATGGCTACATCAGCTCTTTCTACTGCACTGACTGTTCTGATGATCATATATCTCTCAAGCTCATCCTTAACTTTGCTCTTTCTACGAAGACCTGCAGTATCAATAAATGTGTACTTTTTCTTGTTATAAACTATCTCTGTATCGATGGCATCTCTTGTTGTACCTGCAATATCAGATACGATAAGTCTATTCTCTCCAAGTAATTTGTTGATAATAGAAGACTTGCCAACATTAGGCTTACCAATAATAGCCACCTTTGTTGTATCATCATCTTCTTCGTTAGTAACAGACTCTGGGAAGTGCTTAACAACTTCCTCTAGAAGGTCACCTATACCTTGCTTATTGGCTGCACTTATCGCAAATGGATCGCCAATACCAAGATTATAGAATTCATATACGTCTAGACTGTCTCTCTTATATGAATCAACCTTATTAACTGTAAGAATAACAGGCTTATTAGAACGTCTAAGCATATCTGCTACCTTAGCATCAGAATCCGTAAGCCCCTGCTTGACATCTACCATGAACAGAATTACATCAGCTGTGTCAATGGCAATCTGAGCCTGCTCTCTCATCTGTGACAAAATTACATCTTTACTATCTGGCTCAATACCACCTGTATCAACAAGTGTAAATGTGTAATTAAGCCATTCAACATCCTGATATATTCTATCTCTTGTAATACCAGGAGTATCCTTTACTATTGAAATATTTTTTCCTGCAAGTGCATTGAAAAGCGTAGACTTACCTACATTTGGCCTTCCAACAACTGCAACTATTGCTTTTCTTCCCATTTTTCACCTCAATATTCAATGATAACAGAAAAAACTGTTAAAATCTTTTAATTTTTACAAAAATTTTTCTTCTTCAATCTGGAAGAAGTCAGAAACCAGACAGTAGCCTGGTGATTTGATGATGTCTACCTTAGTATTAAGGGATTCTTCTATTTGTGGGACGGTCACATCATCAAGGAGATAATTCTCTCCACTTCTCAGAACATTCTGAGGTAGCAGCATTCTGTTGCCCTTTGGTACATCTTTCATCTGTGCTATGATATCCTGTCCAGTCAGAAGTCCGGAAACAGTTATCCTTTCGCCAAAAAAGTTATTTACGATTTCGTAAACATGCACCTTAAGTCCAGGGCATATATCCATTGCTTCCTGTGAAAGCATTTTAATATATGGATAGATAAGTCTTCCTGTAGCGATAGAAAGCTCATCCTTATAATCTTTAATATAATCGGCGTAATTATTACGTACCATATCAAGCGCTTCTCTAAATTCATCCATGAGAAGTCTTACCATACCTACGCCGTTCTCAAGCTGACCATAGCCATCATATATACTTGCAGGCGGAATATCAAGTCCAGCTATCATATACCATTCGTCACTTGCATGAACAAAGTGGCTTCCTGACTCAGCATATATCTTATCCTGCCAGTACTCTACTTCTCTAATGACTTCTTTTGCATCCTCAGCATTAAATGGTTCAAGAGGATATAACCCATCTCTAAACTTAGACAATCCAACAGGTACAATTGATACGCTCTTCAGATTAGGTCTTAAATCATTTAGATCTGACAGAGACCTGTGAAGCTCAGCTCCATCATTTACTCCCTTACACAGAACTATCTGGCCATTTAATTCTATACCGGTACCAGGTTCGCACAGTCTCTTTACTTTATTAAGTGCCTCTCCTGCAAATCTGTTATGCAGCATCTTGACTCTGAGCTCTGGGTTAGTAGTCTGAAAGCTGACATTTATAGGTGACAGATGATATTTAAGAATTCTGTCTATATCACTGTCAGACATATTAGTAAGTGTTACATAATTACCCTGAAGGAATGACAGTCTCGTATCATCATCCTTGAAATACAGAGTGTCTCTCATGCCCTTAGGCATCTGGTCGATAAAACAAAAAATACATTTATTAGTACATGATTTATAATCATCCATCAGACCATTATCAAATATGATTCCAAGATCATCATCATATTCCTTGTCAATTTCAAGTTCCCACTCTTCGCCGTTTGGCTTTAGGATAATGAGATCAACAAACTCATCCTGAATCATATACTGATAATCAAAAATATCTTCAACATCTTCACCATTAATTTTTAGTAATTTATCGCCCTTTTGAATTTCCATTTCCTCAGCGATGCTGCCTGGCACTACGTTAATGATTAGATGCCCTTTTACATTCTTCATCAAAAAACCTCTCAAAATGCATATCTATATTGGTTATTAGTACATAGTTACCCACTATTATTATTTTAGACATACATAGATATTATACATTAAATTCCTTGACGTGTCAGTATTGTAATCTCAAGTTCAGAAGCAAAACAGGCTCAATCCTAGAGCACATCTGTGATTG
>CAMJFD010000255.1 GCA_946404845.1 uncultured Butyrivibrio sp.
TTCGGATTTGGTGTATCCGTAGTTTGTGGAAAAATACCAATGCCTATCTCCTCTTCTGCAAGTGCTATAGCATCAATATAACTGGACATCTCACAAACAACATGCGGCGTAATATCTTCAGTTTCAAACCACTTCATAATAGCGGCTATTCTGGATTGTCTCTGAGGAATTATCAATGACTCATTTTCCAAGTCCTTAAGTGTAATTGTCTTCCCCTTTCTCTTTGCAAGCGGATGCTCAGCCGGGATAAGCGCAACCCATGGCTCTGATCCAGCTATAAGGCCATCAAGATGCTCATTGTCATAGGGCGCAGCTACAATTCCCAGATCTGATAGACCTCTTTCCATATGCTCTATAACATCATCACTACTTCCGTTCCACAATCTGAACTTAACAAGAGGATACTCTTCAAGAAAGCCCGATATCCATTTAGCAGCATGATACGGAGCACGTCCTTCTACAAGTCCTATTCTGATAGTTCCTGTCAGTTCATTACCAAATGACTTCATCTCACTTCTGGTTACATCGGCAATCGTCATTATCTGCTCAGCCCTGTGCATAAGTGCTGTTCCAGCCGGTGTCAGCTGTAAATGCCTCTTACCTCTTATGAACAATTGCACACCCAGATCATTTTCAAGTTCCTTAATGGAATTACTAAGCGGTGGCTGGCTCATATTAAGCCTTTCAGCAGCCTTGGTAAAATTAAGTTCCTGAGCAACTGTAAGGAAATAATTCATTGATTTGAAATCCATATAGTATGCCTCCTTTTATTTATTATATCAAATTAATATAATAAACTACATATTATTTGTATTTCCTTAATTATCAGAACTGCGTTATCATATAATCAAAGATAAGTAATACAAATAAATGTGCACATTAAATAACAAAAATCATATATGAGCTCAGTAGTTGTAACAGTAAACCACATTCTTAATCGTATTTGATATATACGATTGTTTTAGGAAAGGAGCTATTACTATGAAGAAATTATTTGATTATTTAAGAGACTATTATTCAACATTCACAGCTTGGCATGAATAATTATTGAATAATAAAATAAATGAATTAGATATGCTCATCAAAATATAATATAATGTAATGAATGAAATGCCATAAAGTCAGGAACTCTCCTGACTTTATGGCATTTCTTATTACTTTTTACCACTTAGTCTATAACCATGTATTCTTGTGGCTTCAATCAGAAATCCGCACTAGCTGCGGTTAACCATACGTAATACGTATGGTGTGAGAAAGTGATTCAAGTGGCAAATAGGCCCTTCGACGAAGTCGATTTCAATTGGCCTATTTGCATGACTTTTGGAACGAAGTGACAAAAAGTCATTACTTTTTGTCTAAAAAATCTCATCTTTTTAATCTTCTGTCACCTTAAGACTATTAAATGTTTCGTACAGATCAGGATAATTGCTCTTTAATCTAACAGGATGGCCCTCGCTATTAAGGAAACAGTGCATTGATGTGCCATCGCATACAAGCTTATCATCAAGATACATCTTATATCCAAGTTTTAACTTAACACCTGTAAACTCAAGTACGCAAACCTCTATATTAACAAGATCATCAAACGTAGTTGTCTTCTTGTAATGACACTCCACAGAAACAACTGGAGATATAATTCCTTCCTCCTCTATCCTCTTATAACTCCACCCAGCCTCTGCCAGATAGTCTATTCTCGCTTCTTCCATCCATCTGACATAATTGGAATGGTGTGTAACTCCCATTTTATCTGTTTCATAATACTGCACTTTATGCTGATACATATCATTCTCCCAAATCACATATTTTAACACTCAAAATTATATAATGACTCTGTCAAAAAAACTACCGTTTATAAGTAAAGATAACGCCACATATTTGGTAGTAATAACCTCTTTATGCTACAATGACTTTTGTATATTAAGTAAAAGAGGTTCAAAAAATGTTATATATAATGCGACATGGTAAAACAGACTGGAATGCCCTTCACAAATTACAGGGAAGGACTGATATTCCAATTAATGAAGAGGGACGCGAGATGGCACGGCTCGCAGCAGTGGAATATGCTGACATACCATTCGATATCTGCTACTCATCTCCTCTTATCCGCGCAAGAGAAACTGCAGAAATAGTTCTAAAAGATAGAAACATCCCAATTATAACAGATGACCGATTAGTTGAAATGAGTTTTGGAATATATGAAGGTGTTGCCAATTCTTTTCAAATTCCAGACTGTCCAATCAACGTACTCTTCAAGGATCCTGAGAACTACAAGAATCCTCCGGAAGGTGCTGAAAGCTTTGAAGACTTATATAAGAGAACCGGAGAATTTTTAAGAGAAGTGGCTGATCCCCTCGTTGCAGAGGGCAAAAATGTCCTCATAGTAGGTCACGGTGCCATGAATTCCAGCATTGTATGCCAGGTCAAAAATGTCCCTATAAAGGATTTCTGGAGTGCCGGAATAGAGAATTGCAAACTGATGAGACTAAAGTAATAAATGAAGGCAGAGCAATTTGCTCCGCCTTATTTTTATTAAAACAATAATATTATTCTTCTTCCCAGAATAGTTCATCCAAAGTCTTGTCCAAAGCCTTGCAAATTGCAATACACAGCTTAATAGTTGGATTGTAGTCACCTTTTTCTATTGCACTTATAGTCTGCCTGGATACATCGCATAATTTGGCAAGATCGTCCTGTGACAGGTCTTTAGCAGCTCTGGCAGATTTAAATTTTAAATTCTTCATGATCACACCTCTGCATCTTTTTTATTTGAAAACATCTTAGTCACAAGCATTACAATAATCACTGTAAAAAATACTACTATACCTGTTTCAGTAATAATATTTGCAATAAGTCCCTGTCTTTCCATTGGTTCCATTTCGCCCGAAAGGCCAAAAAGATTTGTTACAAGAGTAAACAGATTGATAGAATCAACAGCGATACATAACCAAAAATAACGTCTCCAGTCCTGACCTATAAAGAAAAAAGAATCATGTCTAATGCAGTATACTCCAAATACCAAGAC
>CAMJFD010000256.1 GCA_946404845.1 uncultured Butyrivibrio sp.
TCTAAAACTTTATTGTATTTTAAGATTTAAACAATTTACTTGTCTTTTATACTGCTCTAAAATACGATAAAATATTATTACTAATTAGATTATCACTATGAGGGCAAAGAATATGAAGAAAAATAATATATACAATAATTTACGTATATATAAGATTATAACGCTTATTATATCATTATTGCTAAGCGTTATACTACTTCTACTTATAGCATCAATTCCGGATTATATAGAATTTATTTTTGAAAATGGCAGAATGGCTCTTATATCAGCACATGCTGTTATTGTATCTGTAACCCTTATAATAATAGCACTGATTGACCTTATCACCTTAAAAATGCTCCAAAGCGTAACAGATGAACTGCATCAGGCTCCATATCTTGACAAGCTGACTGGCATTCCTAACAGATACAGCTGCGACCTTATGTTCCAGAACTTTGACACACCGGAACATATGAAGAATATTGGATGTGTCCTTATGATGCTCGACAGTCTAAAAGATGTTAATGATACACATGGTCACGAAACAGGTAATCATCTGATGGCTGACTTTAGTGATCTTCTGAGCCGTACAGGTTCTCCATACGGATTTGTAGGACGAAATGGCGGTAATGAGTTCCTGCTTATAATAGAAGACTGTGACAATTCCAAAATAGATCTTTTCCTACTGGATTTTGCCAAAAATACTGCAGCATATAACGAAAAGCATCCTGATACACCTATCCGGATTTCTTACACAAGCCTTCAGAATCCTGCTGCAGGTACAGACAGATTTTTTGAATTTATCACTCTTGTATATAAGAACTTCCGTACAAATGCTCAGAAGCTCTTGTAAGAGGCCGGAAAAATGTCTAATTCAAACCTTTATACTCATAAACTGCACAAATTAATATCACTTCTACTACTACCTGCTCTTCTATGTGGCTGTTCATCAAGTTCGCAAAGCGATGCCTCTGTTGCAGCAGCATCCGTAGTAGAAGAAATTCTTGCTGCCCCAAAAGGCACTCGTGATAATACTACTGTATGCCTCGTACCGGAAGCTTCCGGAACAACTGTATACGAAAATGAAACCACTATTCTGGATGCATCCAATACATCCGAAGGTTATATAATAATTCACTACATAGGAGACTCTGCCAAAGTCAAATTACAGGTTACTGATCCAGATCAGACAGTCACAACCTACAGCCTTGCCGTAGACGGAGGCAAAGAAGAGGTCTTTCCACTTCCTGCAGGTGATGGTACTTATCTTGTAACTGTATATGAAAATATAACCGGCAAACAGTATGCTGTCGCCTTTTCTCAGGAGCTTGATGTTACACTAAGTGATAAATTTCTTCCATTCCTATATCCTAATCAATATGTATGCTTCAGCGCGGATAATGAAGCAATATCCCTTGCCGGAACGCTTGCCTATCCTGCCAATAACGATTTAGACGTTGTTTCTAACGTTTTTAACTATATAATTGCCAATATCGCTTACGACCATGAAGAAGCCGAAACGGTACAAAGTGGTTATATACCCGATATCGATGAGGTTCTGGAGACCCAAAAAGGCATCTGCCTTGATTATGCAGCTCTTATGACTGCCATGCTCAGGTCTCAGCAGATTCCTACCAGAATGGAAGTTGGATATGCAGGAACAGCCTATCATGCGTGGATTAGTACATATATAGAAGACGTAGGCTGGGTAAATGGAATCATAGAATTCGACGGAACAGACTGGAAACTTATGGATCCTACTTTTGCAACCAATTCAAGTTCGGATTCTCTCAAAGAGTTCATTGGAGATGGATCCAACTACACTATGAAATACAAATACTAAGAGGCAAACATATGGCAAGAAAAAAGAAAATCAAAGAACTGTCAAATTACGAAATATCGCTTCTATGCAGAGAACTATCTATACTCCTAAATGCCGGTATAGCTCCGGCAGAAGGCATAGAGATACTGATGCAGGGACTGGATGACTCTGGCAGGGAAGTCCTTGAATCCATAAGCCACGTCCTAAATGCAGGTGAAAAATTCCATATAGCAATCCAGATGAGCGGCGTATTCCCGGATTACGTAGCCCACATGATCTCTATAGGTGAAGAGTCAGGCTCACTGGACGTCGTAATGGATTCACTAGCTGATTATTATGAGCAGGAAGACAATATTCAGAACAGCATTAAAAGTGCTGTCTCCTACCCTATGATCATGATAGGACTTATGATGGTAGTCATTTTAGTTTTGGTAACTCAAGTCCTTCCTATATTCAATCAGGTTTTTTCCCAGCTGGGAACCAGTATGTCTGCCTTTGCGCAAACGCTTCTTAACCTTGGAAGTACATTAAATAAATATTCTTTTTTCCTCATAACAATACTGATTATCATTGCCGTTTTATTTATCTTTTTCACACAGACTATCATCGGCAAAAAGAAATTCCGTGCATTTGCAAGTAACTGGAAAGTCACCAAAAAACTATACAATGATATAGCTACAGAAAGATTTGCAAGCGGAATGGTCCTCACATTATCGAGCGGTCTTGACACATACGAAAGCCTCAATCTGGTATCAACTCTGGTAGAGAATAGGGCGATGTCCCAAAAAATCAATGACTGCAGAGAACTAATAATGCAAGGTCTCAGTTTCCCTGAAGCTATAGAAAAAGCCGAGATATTCAACCCATTCTATTCCAAAATGATTGCCGTTGGATTTAACTCAGGCTCAATAGATGAAGTCATGAAACAAATAGCAGCAAGATACCGTGAAGAAACCCAGCGCAAAATATACCGTTCCATCGCCATATTGGAACCAACACTTGTAATTGCGCTGTCTATAATTGTAGGAATCGTTTTACTATCAGTTATCCTGCCTCTCTTGGGTATAATGTCCAGCATAGGATGACAATATGATTGGAGTTCAAAGTGCGTAACAGATTTTCGTATGAAAAAGAAGCCTC
>CAMJFD010000257.1 GCA_946404845.1 uncultured Butyrivibrio sp.
AAGATTATCTGGGGAAAGATATGGGGCATTGGAAAAGGATTTGGATTATCTTTTTGAAAAGGGAATCAGGTTTGATTACAATAAGAGAGCTAAGATTCTGATAATCTATAAGGATTCTTTAGTTGACTTCAATCCTGAATATGGCAAGGTTGGGCTTTTGACTGCAGGAACCTCTGACATTCCAATCGCTGAGGAAGCGAAAGTCATTGTCGAACAGGGAGGATGTGAAGTCATCAGTTCCTATGATATTGGCGTTGCAGGAATCCATAGGTTAATGTCTAATCTGGATGATATTATGCAGGCAAATGTTATTATAGCTGTCGCAGGTATGGAAGGAGCTATCGCAAGCGTTGTTGGAGGTCTTGTGGATAGACCTGTTATAGCTGTACCGACCAGCGTTGGTTACGGAGCATCATTTGGAGGATTATCAGCTCTTTTATCCATGCTTAATTCATGTGCAAGCGGAGTTAGCGTGGTCAATATAGATAATGGTTTTGGAGCTGCATATCAGGCCAGTATGATAAATCATTGAGATTACTTAAACTACTTAAAGAAAACTAAGAAAAAGAGAGCTTCTATTTGAGTTAACAAGGGGGGTTCAATTGAAGACATTATATATTGAATGTAATATGGGCGCTGCGGGCGATATGCTGACGGGCGCTCTATTAGAATTAATAAGCGAAGATGAGAGAAAAAAGGTAATAGATAAGCTTAACAGTCTTGGACTTGAAGGTGTTACTGTTACTGCTGAAAAGAGTGTTAAATGTGGAATTACAGGTACTCATGTAAGTGTCAAGGTGCATGGAGAAGAGGAAGAAAGTCATGATGACCATGAGCATGAGCATCATCACCATCACGACGATCACGACCACGACCATCACGACGATCACGATCATGAACATCATCATCACGATGACCACGACCATGAGCATCATCACCATCACGATGATCAAGAGCATGAGCATCACCATCATCACCACCATACAGGGATGCATGACATAGAATCTGTAGTAAAGGGATTTGATGTTAGTGATGAGGTCAAAAAGGATGTCCTTGCTATATATCAGATAATAGCTGAGGCTGAGAGTAAGGCACATGGCATGGAAGTATCTCAGATACATTTCCATGAAGTTGGCGATAAGGATGCAATAGCTGATATCACAGCTGTTTGTATTCTGATGAACATGATAAATCCAGATAAGATCATTGTAAGTCCAATTCATGTAGGAAGCGGCCATGTTCATTGCGCGCATGGAATTATGCCAGTACCGGCTCCGGCAACAGCTAATATTTTACAGGGTGTTCCAATCTATGGCGGCAGAGTTAATGGAGAACTGTGCACTCCAACCGGAGCTGCTATCCTCAAATATTATGCAGACAGATTTGACAGTATGCCTGTTATGTCAGTTAATTCTATCGGCTATGGAATGGGTAAAAAGGACTTTGAAGAAGCAAATGCTGTAAGAGTATTCCTGGGAGAAACTCAAGACAGAACGGATGAAGTATATATTCTGTCTTGCAATCTGGATGATATGACGGGCGAGGATATTGGACATGCTATGGATGTATTACTGGAAGAGGGAGCGCTTGATGTATATACAGAGCCTATCAGTATGAAAAAGAACAGACCGGCTGTATGCTTAAATGTTATGTGCCATGCAGATAATAGAGATAGATTTGCTAGACTTATTTTTGCAAGTACTAGTACTATAGGTATTAGAGAAGCTAAATATAACAGATATGTACTGGATAGAACCACCAAGTCAGTAAATATCGACGGTGTGGACGTTAGAATAAAAGAGGCTTCGGGATATGGAGTTTCCAAGAAGAAAATAGAGCACGATGACCTTATAAAACTATATGGTAAGGGCTATAATAATTTAGATAAAATTAAACATAGAATTTATGAGGAGTTTGAATGAACTTCATTCCGCTAAATTAGTAAACTTGCGCGCATAAGCAATATACGAAAATACATAAAATGACTATCGGTCATGTTGACAGTTTCCATTAAGTGTTATATCATAATACTGCACCTAAAAAAGATTTAATTTTACTTCTATGATTTTTAAGTGATTTAAGTCAAATGATGTAGAAGAGGGGATGAGAAATATGGGCAAGGACGATAGTTATCGGACAATTTTATCTAGTAATGAAATTTCCGACAACAACGAAATTAAGGCGAGACTTTATTTGCAGTTGGTGGACGGAGTAGTATCATGTGATAATATTGTTCAAAATGTTAAAGACATCTGGTCACACAACATGAATAGGAACGTTGACAAGATTGAATCCTTAAAGGTTTGTGTATTACCAGATGAGGATACTGCCAAATACGTTATCAATAACGAAGTTTCTGGTAGTTTCTACATTTAATTCTTTATAAGTTATATAAAATTACTTACGATTTAATTATTTGATATAGATTAAATCGTAAGTTTTTTATTTAATAGGAAATTGCTTTGCAAATTTCCTATTAAATAAAAAGCACTCCGTGCAGGATGCGCACTCGCGCGAATTGTAAATGCTGCAAAATGCAGCCGCGCTCGGCGCGAGAATGTCGCTAGCGACATTCTTTGTTCTTGAATAGGATATTTTTTATTGAGGAAAAATAAAGGTTTATACTTGCAGCATAGAATCTAGTGATGTACAATAGCTTAGGAAATTGAACAAACTAAATATAAACGGGAGCTTTTAAAAAGGCTGAGAGGAAGGTGTGACCTTCGACCGAGAACCTGATTTGGATAATGCCAACGTAGGAATGCCTGGGAGACTGGGAATAATGGAATTAAGTCATCAGAAGTATCATAGTGAACTATAATTCAATAAACTTACATTTTATGGGAGTTACCAATTAGGTAGCTCCCTTTTTTGATGCACAAGACCGGCAAGCGAATGGATGCTTGCATACAAATTCATT
>CAMJFD010000258.1 GCA_946404845.1 uncultured Butyrivibrio sp.
GAGCTTCAAAAAGCTCACGCGGAATTAGAAGCAAAGGAATTTAAAGTTAATAAAACTGATATTAGACATAATAAATGCTCCAACACCTGTTGCTACAACGCTTATCAGCTCTTTTCTGCTGACATTCAGATTCCTGTTAGGAGCAATATTACCCTTCTCAAACCTGTAGTAGATAATATATGTTACAGAATAAACTATAATCATACTTATAAATGACTGTAAAAAGCTCTCATATCCTGATATTCTGACGTTCCATACATATAACTGCTTGTACAAGCTGGCTGCAAACTCAGCAAGTACAAATGCATGTGTAGTGATAACTGCGCAGTCTTTGGGTTTAATATCCAGAACAGTATATAGCGCCATATACATAATAAGTACAGCTATTACCATTGAAGGAATCCAAAATCCTATTGGTAAAAGTCCCGCTATGAACTGGAAAACGACTTGTATCGCAAATATACCCACACACAAAAATGCGTATGTCTTTTCAAAATGTTTTTTCTTATAAATATTAAAGTAAACAAAAACAGCCAGAAATTCTGCAATCGCAGTAAATAATCTTGGTGTATCCTGTAACTTGACTGGATCCAGAAAAGCACTAAACATAATCATACCTCTATAAAATATCCTCAGTTAACGCTGCCATAAATTCCTTCTTACGAGCTCTACTGATAGGAAGTGTAAGCCCATTTACAAGGATTACCTCTTCCTTCTGCACTGCTTCTACAAAGGTCAGATTGACTATATAAGCATTATGACACTTACTAAATCCATGAGTTTCCAGCATCTCATCAAATCTCTTAAGTGGTCCAAGCGTCACATAATCAGCATCTGCACAGTGTATGATTACATTATTCCTCTGGCTTTCGATGTAATAAATATTGTCACAGTCTATCTTCATCTGCTTGTCATCGACAGAGACTTTGATATACACATGTTTTTGTCTTGCCTTAACTCTTTCGATAGCCTTGTCAAAAATCTTCTCGAACTGAGTGTATGGCACCGGCTTAAGTACATATCCAAGCGCATCGACAGCATATCCTTGCACCGCATATCTGACAGTAGATGTAATAAATATTATAGTAACGTCCTGATCAAGTTCTCTTATCTTCTCTGCAGCAACCATTCCATCAAGATGTTTCATCTGAATATCCAGAAGAATTATATCGAATTGGCCGTTATAATCATCCACAAGGTCAATTCCATCTGTCAGATATGTTATTGAAAACTGTTCATTTGCAGCATTCCCATATTTATTTATATAATCCATGAGAATCTGAGCCTGATCCTGCTCATCCTCAACTATACATATTCTAATCATGTAATTAAAATAATACAAAATCAGATTGGGTTCAAGTCATGTAATTTGTACAAATTATTGTCAAAACCAGGTATCAATTACTATTAGTCATATATATTAATTTTTAAATCAAGATCTGAATATGGAATATATATAGTAGGTGTTCCTGATGCATATGGTGCTACTTCATATTCACTAAATTGTATTCCAATTCCATTATCTGACAGGAACCAGTTAACGTACTCCGTGCCAGTGTAATACTCTTTGTATGTCTCTGGGGCATCATCAAAATACATTTCAGGCTCTGCATCATAAGCTTCCTTGAGATATTTATAAATAATTTCTCCTATCTCTTCATCGCTGTTATTAACAACATCTCTTATTTCAAGCTCTTCTCCTGTTGCCTTATCAAATGTATAGTAGGCTGTATTACCCATTCCGTGAGCTCCACCTTCATAATAGTAACTATATATAGAAATACAAATATAATCATCATTCTGAAATACAATGTCTTTAAATACAAATGTATCAGAATATGGTAATCCGCCTGGTGCATCTCCATTATAAATTATACTTTCTACATCATCAGCCTCTTTTTGAGCTGCAGTAAGTCCATTCTGAGCTATATCTTCAAACATACTGTTCATCTTGGCTACAGCATCACTATTAGCTCCAATTGCCTCATCAAATACTGGATATACTGATCTGTATTCATACAGTAATATATTTCCATCTGTAGAATAATAATCCTTACAGGCATCTACTACATTAATTCCAGAGCCCAGATTATCAGTAGTCATAAATGGTAATGTTCCAACCTGATGTTCTTCATAATTATCAGAAGGGCTTCTCATAAATGTTTCTGCATTATAAATATCAGTAGCTCTTGCATATACAAATCCATCACCGCACATTCCTATACAACCGTTATAATCATAGAAACAGCACTCTTCAACGTAAGACTTATTATATATTCTGTTCTTCTTATCACTCCATATAACATTCTGTGCAGATCCATCAAGTGCATATGCAACCATATCATAGGTCTTCTTGTTATCATTCACCTGCAGTATATATAAATTCTCAGAATCCATAGCTATTTCATAACAGGAAGGATCACTTACACCATATAACTGTGGATCATCCTCGGCAAAATCAGTAGTAGGCTTATGTATTGTAGCTACTTCTGTAGCTTCTCCGCTATCTAAATTAACTGCATAATAAATAAAATCCTGATCTCCAGGATATTTGGTTATAATATAGTCAGTACCAAGGAACACTGCATATCCTAAATCATCACTATTAACTAATTTAATTTCGCCAACACTTCCATCCTGTTCCAGGTCAGCTGTATATATTTTATCATCAGAATCTGTCATAACAACTCTTCCCATATTCTCAAGCTCATAAGAATAAGTAAAAGTACCTGATGAGTACGAACTAACAGAATCATACTCTGTATTAATAACTGCATAAGCAGGGCACTCTTCAAGTTCCTTGTCTGTTGCAGCAAGATCATACATATATTCACATGACTTATAATTCTCGTCATTAGTAGTCAAATACAGTTTATTATTATA
>CAMJFD010000259.1 GCA_946404845.1 uncultured Butyrivibrio sp.
GTGTATTATTAGCATTCATATTCTGGTTCTGCTGTGGCTGCTGATATCCCTGCTGAGCATTATATGTGTTATTCATCTGCTGTCCATTAAATGTATTATTCATGTTCTGATTTACATTATTCTGACCATTAAAAATGTTATTAATACTGTTATCTACTCCGCAATATGGAACTGTCATTCCACCATCTCTAAGTGAAATATAAAGTTCTGATAATGTCTGTGAATAATATGGGTTAACCCAGAAGATACCTACAAAGAATCCAACAACTGGAATAGCTCTTAATAAGAACCATCCAATAAATGAAAGACTCAGTACAAATGTGTCCCATTTATGTCCATTCATCATCTGCTCTGATAACTGTCTTGCCTCTTTAGAATCCATATCTGGATTATCTGCCAGAATATATGGAACCATCATATATGCATAGCTCTTAATAATACCAGGAACAATCAATAATAATGACCATAATGCAATGAATAACTTAGTCAGGAACATTGTCTTCACAACGTTCATATAATTTGTCTTAAATCCAAATCCCACTTCACCTATATCAGCTGGCTGATAATGATTTACTACAAAATATCTGTCACAACCAACAATAAGCGGATTAAACACAAATACTGAAATAGCAATTGATACAAGACACACAATTGCTAATATGACTAATACAACACCTACTATTCCAAGCAGTACGCCCATCTCTTCTTCAGTCATATGCGATATTGAATAGTCATACTCTGATAATAATTCATTGTTTGTAGTGGAACTTGAACTATAAGAATATGATGATATTCCTACTCCTCCTACAATAGCAAAAATAAATGCTATTAAAACTGTTTTCCAATAATTAGCTTTGAATATTGCTAACGCATTAGCCTTAAGGCCTGCTCTAGTCCACATTTATATTCTCCTCCTTTAATAAGACTCTAAAAAATGTTTGTTTACAGTTTCCTATTATACATTATTACTTATATAATTAAAATTAATAATTAGCAAATTATATGGTTCTATTACCGCCTTCTTGGAAACTAAAATACTATTCAAATCAAGATAAATTTTTTTAACTTAAATGAATAAATATATCTTTCCTTTACTCTTAATCCAGTAAGGCTTTCAAGTGCCTCTGTATAATAATCAAACTGTATTCTGTATCTGTCTACAAGAATATTCTCTGTAACCCTGCTGCCGCTTATACCATCAGTCTTATAATCAATCAGGACTATTTCTCCATCATCATCAACATAAAACGCGTCTATTACTCCCTGTACTATAGTCCTATGATTATCTGATTCTCCATCTGTTATATCGACAGTATTTCCATCAATACTCTTGATACCTGTAAGCTTATAGGAATCATACTCCTTCATAAATGGCTGCTCATTATGAAGCCTTCCCTTTGTATCAGCATTTATCATACCTTTTAATACTTTAGAATCAGAATTAGTAAATGCTCTTATATACTCAATATAATCTGGTTTTGAAATAATATAGTCTGCATGTGTTTCCATAATATTCTGCTTCTGTGAAAGGCGCCTGATATACTCTGTTACCTGCTCTATTGTCTTAACAGAATCAATATTATCAAATGGCATCATTTCCATCAGCTTATGAAATGTAGTTCCCAGCTCATTTGCCGGAACCATAATTTCTCCAGATTCCTCTTTCATAAAAGAAGGTATTGTATGATCAAAAGCTATATCCTCATATTCTTCATCTTGTATAAGTGTATATACCTGCTGCTCAGCCACACCATCATCTAATGATTCAGAAGCATTTACCTTAACCATATTCTGTTCATGGCTTGCAGCCTTGAGCGCAGATACACTTACCTTAGCAGGATACCTTTTTTTATTTTCAAACGGATAATGGAAGCTCAGCTGCTTATTCAGGACCTCTTTTAATTCATCAAGGTCGATTGCTACAGATTCTGCGCTGCTTTCAAGTGTACTTTCTTCCTGAGATGCTGTCTTTTCAGCATTTTCAAACATTTTGACAACCATCTCATTAGATAATATGGATACAGTCAGGCAGTCTTTTTCTTCCATATCTTTTTTTATCTCATTATCTGCTATGCATATTCCAGGTATTATATATTTCTGGCCATTATAATCTGCAGCATCTCCACCTGCATAACTTTCCAGGTCATGAATCTTCTGTATCATTGAGAGTCTGTACTTTTCTCTGGCAAGTTCAAACGCCCTGTTTCCATATATTGCAGATATTATCCACTTGTAGTAATTAGACATTTCTTCTGCATTAATTAATCTGGTAATATAATCCGTTCTAAATCCGCCAAAATAGTCTTCAAATTTCTTATTATATGCATCTTCTGGAGTTTTCAGTGTCTTATTCATTTTAGCTGTAAAGTCCATGACACCAGATATTATAAGTTTCTCTTTGGCTCTTGTAAGAGCTACATACAGAACTCTTTGCTCTTCTGCCTTAGCATTTCTCCTTAGATTACCGGCAATATATTTCTTATATACCCAATCACTCTTAAGCCTGTTATCAAAGTTAAAGTCATCCATCGCCATGCCGTAATCATTATCAGATATGACTTTACTCTTGGTATCCATATCATTGAATTTCTTACCGGTCATACCTAGAAAAACAATTGGAAACTCAAGTCCTTTGGATTTATGGATAGTCATAATTCTTACAACATCTGCATTTTCGCCATTAGTATCCGCTTCACCATAATCTATCTCTTTTTTTCTAAGAGTTTCTATTCTTTTTCAGGTATATGATGAGAATGGCAAGGCCATTGAAAATGAGTACGTAGATCGCAACGGTGATGGTATCATCAGCGACTTGGATCGCTACTACTACAAGAAGCCAGCAGCTGACGTGCTGATGGGTCTGTCTTCTAAGAT
>CAMJFD010000260.1 GCA_946404845.1 uncultured Butyrivibrio sp.
GGGCGGTATGTGGACTACTCCTAAGCACGGACCCTCAGACATGTGACACACGGCATATTGGGGAATACCCTGTGCCCTTCATTTCGGTGAAAAAGCGCGTAGATGACTGTTTCATCTCCTTCCGGGGTGTGGGGAGTTTTTGATTATCATTACACAATTGACTTAAGTGATTTAAAGCAGTAAAGTATTAAAAAGGGTATGAAAAAACTATAAATGGAGGATTTTTATGATTATCAAAGTTCTGTTATTACTTGTATTTTTTGCAGTAATGCTCACTATTGGTTTTATCTGCAGAAAAAATTCTACTGACGTTAATGGTTTTGTATTAGGTGGAAGGTCAGTAGGTCCGTGGGTTACAGCTTTTGCCTATGGTACGTCTTATTTTTCAGCCGTTGTATTTGTTGGTTACGCAGGCCAGTTTGGCTGGAAATATGGAATAGCTGCTACCTGGGCTGGCATTGGTAATGCACTTATTGGTTCACTCCTTGCATGGGTTATACTGGGCAGAAGAACCAGAATCATGACACAGCATCTTGATTCAGCTACAATGCCGCAGTTTTTTGCTTCCAGATTTGGCGGCAGATCTCTTAAGATCGCAGCATCTGTAATCACATTTATTTTTCTGATTCCATATACAGCATCTCTATATAATGGACTTTCAAGACTATTTGGAATGGCCTTTAA
This sequence comes from uncultured Butyrivibrio sp., assembly GCA_946404845.1. GTDB lineage: Bacteria > Bacillota > Clostridia > Lachnospirales > Lachnospiraceae > Butyrivibrio. Next base: position 685 of record CAMJFD010000260.1, read on the forward strand.
TATTGATTATTCAATCTGCGTTATAGTTATGGCTGTTCTTACTGGAATATATGTTATTGCTGGTGGATATATGGCTACAGCTATTAACGATTTCATTCAGGGAATCATCATGCTGGTTGGTATATGTGCAGTTGTTATTTCTGTTCTTAATAGCCAGGGCGGCTTCCTTGCTGCACTCGATGGTCTTGCAAGAATTAGCGATGACACGGTTTCTACAACACCTGGCGTATTCGCATCATTTTTTGGTCCAGATCCAATAAATCTTCTTGGTGTCGTAATCCTTACATCTCTTGGTACATGGGGACTTCCACAAATGGTTCAGAAGTTCTATGCTATTAAGAGTGAAAAAGCTATCGCCAAGGGAACAATCGTATCTACATTTTTTGCCTTTGTAGTAGCTGGTGGATGCTACTTCCTGGGCGGATTTGGTAGATTATTCTCAGATCAGATAGATATTGCTGCAAATGGTTATGACAGCGTAGTTCCTACAATGTTATCAAGTCTTCCAGATATTCTGATTGCAGTTGTAGTTGTCCTCGTTCTGTCAGCTTCCATGTCAACGCTATCCTCTCTTGTACTTACCAGTAGTTCAACACTTACTCTGGATTTGTTAAAGGGACATATTATTAAGGACATGGATGAAAAGAAACAGCTCTTTATCATGAGATGTCTTATAGTCGTATTTGTAGCTATCTCAGTTATAATAGCCATCATTCAGTACAAGCAGAATGTTACATTTATAGCTCAGCTCATGGGTGTATCATGGGGCGCACTTGCAGGCGCATTCCTTGCTCCATTCTTATACGGTCTGTACTGGAAAGGAACATCAAAGGCTGGAGTATGGTGCAGCTTTATATTCTCAACTATAGTAATGCTTGCAAATATGTTCGTAAGATCAAGCTTCCCTACCCTCCTGCAGTCACCTATTAATGCCGGTGCTTTCTGCATGCTAGCTGGTCTTGTAATAGTCCCTGTTGTATCAATATTTACTCCAAAGCCTGACAAAGACCTTGTTGATGGTGCCTTTGCATGTTATGACATAGAAGTTATGGTACATCAGAGTACTTCACTTTCTGATGATAGTGAATAATATGATGATAGGGTCATCATATACAAAGATTTAAGAATGGGTTACAAGCGCAATGATTGTTGATATTCATACACATACATTTCCTGACAAAATTGCAGACAGGGCTGTAGACAGCCTTAGTAATAAAGCTCATATAGTTCCGCACTCTAGCGGAACTATAGACGGGCTTATAAGTTCTATGAAAACAGCAGGAATTGATATATCCGTTGTAATGCCTGTTGCAACAAGTGCTGAGCAGGTAGTTAAGATTAATGACAGTTCCATTAGGAATAACGAAAAATATTATGATAACTCTACGGCTCCTCATAAAGTCCTTAGCTTTGGCTGCATGCATCCTGAGTTTGAAGATTATAAAAACGAACTTAAGAGACTCTCTCAAAATGGAATAAAAGGAATTAAGATTCATCCTGTATATCAGGGCACAGATATAGATAATACTAAATTTCTAAATATTATAGACTGCGCTGCACAAAATAATCTTATTGTCTTAACTCATGCAGGTCTTGATGTAGGCTTTCCAGGAATTGTTCATTGCAGTCCTAAGATGTGCAGAAATGTAATTGATACAATTGGCGATTTTAAATTTATCCTTGCCCACATGGGCGGCTGGGAGAATTGGGATGAAGTCCCTGACATGTTTACAGGCACCTGCGCTTATCTGGACACTTCCTTTTCTTCTGAATCTCTAGAACCACTATCAGATGGCTACTGGGATAATAAGGATATAACGATGCTAAATGCATCTCATTATAAAGATTTCATACACACATTTGGCAGTGACAGGATACTATTTGGCTCAGACAGTCCATGGACCGATCAGCGTCGCAGCGTGGAATTTATAAAAGCATTAGATCTTCCTGCAAATGATATCGATAATATCTTAGGTCAAAACGCACTAAATCTTTTAGATACCACATATTAAACTAAATAGACTACTCGTCTAAAATATAGTTATTAAATGTATAAAAAAGCCAAATATAATTCGAATATATTTCATTCGAATATATTTGGCTTTTCAAATTTCACATATTACTCAGAAAGAATCTGAACAATTTCTTCAAAATCCTCTTTTGATTCTTTAAAATAAGGC
>CAMJFD010000261.1 GCA_946404845.1 uncultured Butyrivibrio sp.
GTGAAAAAGCGCGTAGATGACTGTTTTATCTCCTTCCGGGGTGTGGGAAGTTTTTGCCGGGCCTGGGGATAGAAAACGCCCAAGACCCTCCGGCTGCCATTTCTGACAACCAAAAGGTTTTGGGCGTTGTACCTGAGTTTAATTAGATTATTATGACTTACCTGTCTTGTGATTTGATACTACGTCAAATACTACGGCTGCAAGGAGTACGGCACCTTTTACTACGTACTGCCACATGTCTGAAAGACCATAGATTGACATACCCTGGTTGATAACACCGAGGAGAATAGCACCAATCATGATTCCTGGAACTGTACCAGATCCGCCATATGCAGAAGCACCACCAATGAAACATGAAGCAATGGCATCCATTTCGTATGAGTTACCCATGTTACCATCTACAGAACCGATACGTGATACCATCAGAAGTCCTGAGAATGCTGCAAGTAAACTCATAAGGAAATATGCTACAAAATATACCTTTCTAGGATCGATACCAGAAAGCTTTGTTGCCTTTTCATTACCACCTACTGCGTAGAAGTAACGGCCGAATACTGTTGAACTTGTTACAAATGCAAATATAAGAACTACTGCGAGGATCCAGATAAGCATTACTGGAACACCCTTGTACTGCATCAGCTTGTATGAATAAATGATGATGAGAGCATCAATAATTACAAGCTTTACATATGTACCAACAGAAGAACCTGCATTGTAACCAGACTTTTTCTGCTTTGCTACCTTCATAAGTGTTAATACAGTTACAATAATAGCTGCAATTATACCTATGATAAGAGCAGATTTACAATTCTTGTTCTCATCAAGACCTGGAATATTGATATATGATGTGAACAGATTCAGGAATGACTCATTTGATACACTAATTGTTCTTGAATCCAGTACTACTCGGCCAAGACCTCTGTATAGGAACATACCAGCCAGTGTACAAATAAATGGTGGTATATGTACATAACCTATAAGATAACCCTGCCAGCAACCGATTAACATACCTACAACAAGTGACACGATGATTGCTACTGGAGCTGACTGCCCGCTCTGCAGAAGCTTAGCTGAAAGAGCAGCTGACAGACACAGCGTAGAACCAATTGACAGATCAACGTTACCACCAGTAAGGATACATAGGAGCATACCACAGGCCATTACAAGTACGTATGCATTCTGCAGAAGCAGATTAGATACGTTCTGTGCCAGTAATAATCTTCCTCCTGTTAATATAGAGAAAAATATAAATACAATTACCAATGCTATAACCATTGTATATTTTTTTATAAATGCTTTGAAGTTCATGCCTTCTCCTCCTTGTTATTCTGCTTATCTGAAGAAAGGATTGCGCTCATAATCTTTTCCTGCGTAGCTTCCTCAGCTGTAAATTCTGCAACCATCTCACCCTCGTTCATAACATATATTCTGTCGCACATACCCAATAGTTCTGGGAGTTCTGAGGAAATCATTACTACTGCCTTGCCCTGTGCTACCATATCGTTCATGATATTGTAGATTTCGTACTTGGCACCTACATCAATACCTCTTGTTGGCTCGTCCAGAATCAGTACGTCTGGTTCAGCAAACATCCACTTTGACAGTAATACCTTCTGCTGGTTACCACCAGATAAGTTTCCAACTGCCTGATGTATACTTGGTGTTTTAGTCTTCATAGCCTTGGCATAATCCTGAGCTGCCTTATTCTCGGCATGCACATCTATAATACCGTTATTACTTACCTTTTCCAGCTTGGCCATTGTAGTATTCCATGCAATTGAATCTGATAGAACAAGTCCATTAACTTTTCTGTCTTCTGTCGCATAGGCAAGACCATGCTGAATGGCATCATGCTCATTTTTTAAATGAACTTCTTTTCCATTTATGAATTCCTGACCAGAGATATGAGAACCATAGCTTCTGCCAAAAAGTGACATTGCAAGTTCAGTTCTGCCTGCTCCCTGAAGTCCTGAGAATCCTACAATTTCTCCCTTATGAACATTGAAACTAACGTTTCGGTCTACACATTTTTCTGTATAAACAGGATGGTAAACTGTCCAGTTCTTGGCTTCAAATAATACCTCTTTGCCCACGTTATGTTCACGTGATGGGAATCTGTTGGTAAGTTCACGGCCTACCATTCCCTTGATGATTCTCTCTTCATCAATATCGTGATTTGGATTAGGCATAGTCTCAATTGTTGCACCATCTCTTAAGACTGTAATATTATCAGCACAGTATGCTACTTCGTTTAGCTTATGTGTAATGATAATAGAAGTAAGTCCTTCTTTTTTGAATTCCAACAGCATATCGAGCAGCATCTTGGAATCTTCTTCATTAAGTGATGATGTAGGCTCATCCAGAATCAGGAGTTTAACATTCTTGGAAAGTGCCTTTGCAATTTCAACGAGCTGCTGTTTACCTGTACCTATATCCTTGATCATTACATTGGATTTTTCTTTTAATCCAACTCTCACCATCTGATCCTGTGCTTCTTTATAAGTAGCAGGCCAGTCAATTTTTCCAATTTTATTTCTTCTCTCATTACCAAGGAACATGTTCTCAGCAATTGTGAGTTCAGGGATTAGTGCCAGTTCCTGATGGATGATAACTATTCCTTTTTGCTCAGAGTCCCTAATATTAGTAAATACACACTCTTCGCCATTATATATAATCTTTCCGGTATACTGTCCATGAGGAATAGTTCCAGATAATACATTCATAAGTGTACTTTTACCAGCACCATTTTCTCCGACAAGTGCATGAATTTCTCCGCGCTCAACCTTAAGA
>CAMJFD010000262.1 GCA_946404845.1 uncultured Butyrivibrio sp.
TTTTTTAATTTATTAATTCTGTCTGAAAGATCTTCGGTGCAATCAAGGTAATCTTCAAATGAATTATTGCATAGGAGCTTATAATGTAGCATTTGAGAAATATCGTTAGATTCAATAAAAATGGCGTTTTCATATATTGATTTGGATTCTTCTGGTACGGCTACATAATTTTTTGAAAGTCTGTAATGCTGGCGAATGGCGCTTGCGGAACTTAATTCTCCAGTAAGGCTTAGATCATTATATTCATTACCTTGTCTTTTCATAACTGCAATATTCATGTGGATTTCATTGGCAAATATGTATCTACAATACTCTAATCCTAAAATATTGTTTGGAGAAGATAATAACTGGTTATTTAGATGTTTTTTTAGAGCTTTCGCTCTAGCAGTGGCATAGCTAATGCCTGTGCTCATTAGTTCATTTATTTCAGAATTTATTTCACCTGATTTTTCAAGGTCTACAAGTTTTTTGCTTTCTGATATAAATAGTTCAGAATCTGTTGTCTCAGCTGAAAATAGAAGAGTGTCAACTATTCCAGTAGATGCCAAAAGCTGTATACCTGCAGATGCAAATTCTCTAGCGGACGAAGTGGCAAAAATTGTAGGTATTTCAAAAACGATATCCGCACCATTTTGAAGAGCAAGGTTAGCTCTTGTGTATTTATCAAAGCAGGCTATTTCACCTCTTTGGGTAAAGCTGCCAGACATGGCAACAACTATTGCATCGGCTTTAAGTATATTTTTTGCGTAATCGATTTGCAGCTTGTGACCATTGTGAAATGGGGTGTATTCAGCAACTATTCCTACTACCATTTTTGTTCCTCCGAAAATACTTTTCTTCACTTATTATACATTAAAATGTGGTTGAGAAGACAAATATAAATGTTATAATAAAATAGTTGTTGATTACAATTATTAAAGAAAGATTTACATATTTAAGAAAGGAACTGATTATTATGAAGATTTTAGTTATCAACTGTGGTAGCTCATCTCTCAAGTATCAGGTTATCGATTCTGAGACTGAGCAGGTGCTCTGTAAAGGACTTTGTGAAAGAATTGGTATTGATGGACGTATTGTATACCAAAAGGCTGGTCTTGGTAAGGAGATTACAGATATTTCAATGCCTACTCACAAGGAGGCTGTTGCAGCTGTAATTAACGCTATTACAAATGATAAGACTGGAGCGATTGCATCACTTGATGAAATTGATGCTGTTGGTCACCGAGTAGTTCACGGTGGTGAGAAATTTGCAGCTTCAGCTCTTATAACAGATGAGATGATTAAGGTTGTTGAGGAGTGTAATGATCTTGCTCCACTTCACAACCCAGCAAATATTATTGGTATTAATGCATGTCGTGAACTTATGCCAGGCAAGCCACAGGTAGGAGTATTTGATACAGCATTCCATCAGACAATGCCAAAGGAAGCTTATATGTATGCTGTACCTTACAAGTATTATGAGAAATACGGTGTTCGTCGTTATGGTTTCCATGGTACAAGCCATAGCTATGTATCAAAGAGAGTTTGTGAGTTCGCAAATGCAGACATCAACAATTCAAAGATTATCGTTTGTCATATAGGAAATGGAGCATCTTGCTGTGCAGTATTAAATGGCAAGTCTGTAGATACTTCAATGGGACTTTCTCCACTTGAAGGACTTGTAATGGGAACTCGTTCAGGTGATATTGATCCTTCTGCTGTTGAATATATGGCAAAGAAGGAAGGACTTGATTTTGCTGGTGTTATGAATGTCCTTAATAAGGAGTCTGGTGTTCTCGGTGTATCAGGAGTTTCTTCTGATTTTAGAGATCTTCTGACAGCATCTGCAGAAGGAAATGAGAGAGCACAACTTGCTATGGATATGCTTGCATATCGTATTGCTAAGTACATTGGTGCATACGCTGCAGCAATGAACGGTGTAGATATGATTTGCTTTACTGCAGGTCTTGGAGAAAATAATGCAGGCCTTCGTAATAAGGTATGTTCACACCTTGGCTTTATGGGCGTTGAAATTGATCCAAAGAGAAATGAAAGTACACCAGATGATACTCTTATTTCATCTGATTCTTCAAAAGTTAAGGTATTTGTTATTCCTACAAATGAAGAGGTTATGATTGCTAGAGATACAGCAGATATTGTTTCTGGTAAATAATCTAATAAATTTTCAAGAAAAGGTTTGACAACTATATTTTAGCTATGTATAATTGACAAAGTGTGGATAGGAGATATTTATGAAGATTTCTATAAAAGATATTACTTCATTAACTGATTCAAGTAAGAAGTTTACTGGCATATGTGACATAAAGGATTTTTCTTATCTTGGCAGTGAGTTTTCTATCAATCACGTAGAGCCATTTGAAGTAGTTGCATCTATGATTGGTAATGGCAAGCTACATATCACTTTTGCTACAGAGTGTACTATTACTGGAGCGTGTGATAGATGCTTAGCGCCTGTTTCTTTTAAGGTTATGATTTCTTCTGATGAGACTGTTCAGGTTTCTGATGGAGAAGTGGTTCCTGATGAAGAGCTTGGCCCTTATTCATTCATTGAAGGGGAAGACATCAATATAGATGAACTGATTTTAAACGAGATCTTAGTGAATTTCCCGGCAAAGATATTGTGCCAGGATGACT
>CAMJFD010000263.1 GCA_946404845.1 uncultured Butyrivibrio sp.
AATGATTTAAAAATCAGGTGTTATTACTGATAGGATTTCTTATATTTTTTTGTATGAAAGAGGGGCATGTACATGAAGAGTAGAAAAATAGGCATCATGGGTGGTACATTTAATCCGATTCATTATGCGCATTTATTATTGGCTGAGTCTGCCAGAGAGCAGTTTGGCCTTGATAGAGTCATTTTCATACCTACAGGTTGTTCATATCTGAAGCAGAATGACAATATTCCTAGTGGAGATATCAGATACCAGCTGGTTAAGCTTGCAATAGCTGACAATCCATATTTTACATGCTCTAGAATAGAGATAGACAGAGAAGGCAATACATATACAATTGACACTTTAAAAGATCTTGAGAAGATGTACCCAGGTGATGAGCTGTATTTCATTATGGGGGCTGATTCTCTTATGATGATGGATAAATGGAAAGATGCACAGGATATATTTAATAAATGTGTTATCCTGGCTGCAGTTAGAGATGATAACGAGTTACCTGATCTTGATAAGAGAAGGATAGAACTTACTGATAAGTTCAAGGCTGATATTCGATTTGTTCAATTCAAGAGAATGGACATTTCTTCAACAGATATCAGAAATCGTCTTGCAAGTGGCAGATCTGTTAAGTATATGTTACCAGATGACTGCGTAGAATTTGCCTGCCTCAAAAATCTATATTCTACGAATTTTATAGACCACAAAGATGATGAAGACATAAAGGTATACAGAAAAGAATGAGTATGATAGAAACCTCTCAGAAACTGAGAAAAGAAATGGAAAAGGTCTTAAAGCCAGACCGATTTGACCATACACTTGGTGTTGCATATACTGCAGCTAATATGGCTGCTGTACATGGATGTGATATCAAGAAGGCACTTATAGCAGGAATGTTGCATGACTGTGCCAAGAATCTGAGTCATGATGAGCAGCTTGAGATATGTAATAAGAATAAGATAGCTGTTACTGAAGTAGAGATCAAGAATAAAGGTCTTTTACATGCAAAGGTAGGAGCATATCTGGCCAAGAAGAAGTATGGAGTAGATGATCCTGAGATTCTGGATGCAATCAGATACCATACAACAGGAAGACCAGATATGACACTTCTAGATAAAATCGTATTTACTGCTGATTTTATCGAACCTAACAGAAAGCCTTTAGAGAATCTGGATGTTATTAGAAAAGAAGCTTATACAGATATTGATGTTTGTGTAAGACACATTCTCCATGATACACTTGAATATCTAAAGACAACTGGTAAAGCATTAGATCCAATGACTCAGGAAACATATGACTTTTATAATAAGTGATGCGCTTGTAGGCAATCGTTTGTTATAGAGAATTTTCTTTGAAAGGATAGATTAAATGTCTAACGGAATTGAGAAATCAAAAGAAATGACAAGACTCGCTATTGAAGCTATTGAAGATAAGAAGGGCGAGAACATTAAGATAATTGATATTAGCGAAGTTTCTACTCTTGCTGATTATTTTATCATTGCAAGTGGTACTAACAGAAGCCAGATCCAGGCTATGACAGATAGCGTAGATGAGAAGCTTGGAAGGGCAGGTTTCCCACCAAAGAGCATCGAAGGCTACGAAGAAGCTCACTGGGTACTTATGGACTTTGAAGATATTATCGTTCATATTTTTGACAGCGAAAACAGACTCTTTTATGATCTTGAAAGAATCTGGAGAGATGGTAAGGACGCTGATATTGAGGATTTTAAGTAATTCGATACTATATAATTTGATATAGGAATAGGGATATGGTCTTTTGACTTTTATAGTCAGAAGACCTTTTTTATTAAAGAGGAAATTGTTCTGCAAATTTCCTCTTTAATAAAATGCACTCGCTAAAAAAAGGTTGTGTACTCACAACCTTTTTTACGTGTTAAAACAATCGCAGTACTCCGAAAACTTTACCCAGGATCTGACAATTCTTAACTATGATTGGTTCCATTTCATCGTTTTCTGGTTGCAATCTGATGTGACCGTCTTCTTTGTAATATGTCTTTACAGTAGCTGAATCTTCAATGAGAGCTACGACTTTATCACCATTTTTGGCAGTGTTACATGCATGAACAAAAATCTTGTCACCATTGTATATGCCAGCATTTATCATTGAGTTACCTTTTACATTTAAGATAAAGCTGTCACCTTTAGGACACATATCTGCAGGTATAGGAAAATAACTATCGATATTCTCTTCAGCAAGAATAGGAGAACCGGCAGCAACCTGACCCACAACAGGTATGTTGACCATCTCTGTTCTGACCATATTGAAACTATCGTCGCAGATCTCAATAGCACGAGGCTTGGTTGGGTCACGACGAATGTAACCGTTCTTCTCAAGTGTCTCCAGATGTGAGTGAACTGATGAAGTAGATTTAAGATGAACTGCTTCGCAGATCTCACGAACGGCTGGTGGATATCCTTTCTCTAAAATTTGTGTCTTTATATATTCCAGTATCTCTGACTGTTTAGCGCTAATTTTACCTTTAGACATAAGTAATCCGTTACTGAAAACTTATAAAAAGTTATAAACTTTTATGTTTCATTCCTACTT